>NZ_JBIGIN010000014.1:0-123561 GCF_043558715.1 Scandinavium sp. M-37 | reverse complement strand
GACGCTGTCGAAGGCCACCGCAGACAGCAGATGGCTGGTGACTTCCATCTGACAGACCATACGCAGCTGTGGCCATTCGGACTGCTTGTTCACATTGGCAGTACGGCCGAAGGCTGCGTCATTTTCTGGGGTATCAGGTGCGCGCCACAACGTACCGTCCACGGCCATCAGCGTCAGGCCGTTCCAGTGAGAGAGGGGCGTTTTTTCGAACCAGAGCTGGCGTGTTTTTTCGAACATCAGGCGGATGACATCCTCCCCGAGCCGCTGGCGGGCCTGAACAACGGCACTGGGGGCAACGAAGGGCCGTTTACCCGGCAGAAGAATATCCATATGGGAGACCAGTTGGGTCATGGAATGGGAGCGGAACAGGGCCATGCCGGTAACCGCCCAGACCATCATCTCCATGGAGAGGCGACGCTTACGCAGAGTGACGACGCCGGTGTCAGCCAGGCATTCATCAATGAGTTCAGGAGAAAGCAGGTCTGCAAGAGCAGCAAACTCCTGCGGAGAAAATTTATGGACGGTGTCTAAAGCCTGGCTGAGTAACATAAAAAAATCCGTAATCCCTGTGAGATTACGGATTCTTACACAACCACTGGATCGGTCAACCGATCCTTAACTGATCGGCATTACGCTAACGCGGCCTTTTTTTTGCGACAAAAGATGACTCCTACGTATTGCGCAATTTTTTATTTAACGCCGACAATCACCAGGGATATAATCTTAATATTGTGGCTATTTTCTTAGGCTATTGCGAAAAATCTGGCAGCGGACTCGGGAAAATCGTAGGAATACTCTTAGTTTAGCGATTCTGCACTCAATTATCGATCGCCACGAGCAAGCATCATTAAACTTAAGTTAATGATAATTAAGCTTGTCTATCGTTATTTAAGTGTAATCATCTTTAACCCTGCTATAAGAAAGGCCGGGGATTACGGCAACGCATCGCACCTAATTATCCTAATTGTAATTTTTCGTAATAGCTCGGTGAAATCTTTTTCAGAGTAGATTATAGTTAGCATATCAGGTTCACAGCGTATGTTCCGGGTCAGACAGTAGTATCCATCCCACACAGTGTTGGTTGATTAATCATAAGGGGATGCGTTATGGACGAATACTCGCCAAAAAGACATGATCTCGCACAGCTTAAATTTCTCTGTGAAACGTTGTATCATGACTGTCTCGCTAATCTTGAAGAGAACCGCGCAGGCTGGGTTAACGACCCCACGTCAGCACTCAATCTTCAACTCAACGAACTGATAGAGCATATTGCTACGTTCGCACTTAATTACAAGATTAAGTATAACGAAGACAATAAACTGATCGCGCAAATTGATGAATATCTGGACGATACCTTTATGTTGTTCAGTAACTACGGCATTAACGCTGACGATCTGCAGAAATGGCGGAAGTCGGGTAACAGACTCTTCCGTTGCTTCGTCAATCTTAGCCGGACAAACCCTGTAAGTCTTTCTTGTTAAAATTATTACAATCAAAAAGGTGAAGTTATGTCAGATAAACCTTTAACAAAAACTGATTATTTGATGCGACTGCGACGTTGTCAGACGCTTGATACATTAGAACGCGTTATTGAAAAAAATAAATATGAACTTTCAGATAATGAGCTGGCTGTTTTTTACTCAGCAGCCGATCATCGCCTTGCCGAACTGACGATGAATAAGCTGTACGATAAAATCCCATCCTCGGTATGGAAATTTATACGTTAATTACATCTGCTTCACGCTCACCTCTCCTCATTTCTTTACTGACAACAGTACTGATTACAATGTGATAAGTATCACATGCAGAAGCGGGGAACGTTCCCAAGCAAGGCTATAAATTATACTGTGGCTCTCTGCTTAAAAGGAGAATCACATGAGTGAAGAAAAACGCAAAATGATCGCCGGAGAGCTGTATCGTCCGGGTGATGACACCCTCCGGGCCGACCGTTTACGCGCCAGAACTATCCTGCACCGTTATAACCACTCCTCGCCCGAGGAGAAACCTCTGCGCACCGCATTGCTTGGCGAACTGCTGGGCCAGGCGGAAGATGCCTATATTGAGCCAACGTTTCGCTGCGATTATGGCTACAACATTTTCCTCGGTAAAAACTTCTACGCCAATTTCGATTGCGTGATGCTCGACGTCTGCCCGATTCATATTGGCGAGAACTGCATGCTTGCGCCCGGGGTGCATATTTATACCGCCACTCATCCGCTGGATGCCGAGGAGCGCAACGCCGGGGCTGAATTCGGTAAACCGGTGACGATAGGCAACAGCGTCTGGATTGGCGGGCGAGCCATCATCAACCCGGGCGTGACCATCGGCGACAACGCGGTGATTGCCTCCGGGGCAGTGGTGGTGAAAGATGTCCCGGCCAATGCGGTGGTAGGCGGCAATCCGGCGAAAATAATTAAAATGCTCGCCTGACTGTTATGGTTTTCTGCAACCGAACTGTTACTTTTCGCCTGAATTAACGCAACATAAAATAGCGTATCATCCGATTCAGGCATAACAGAAGGCGCAGATGACCGAAATCCAGCGACTGCTTACTCATACCATCAACGAGCTGAACAGCGCAGAGAAGCGCGACAACCGTCCGCGCTTCAGTATCAGCTTCATTCGCCGCTTCCCTGGGCTGTTTATCGCCATGTATCTCGGCTTCCTCGCCACGTGGGTGGTAATGTACCGCTCCGAAACGCTGGCCGATTCCCAATGGCTGTTAATCGTGCTGTTCATCGTTCTGAACGGTTTCTTCTTTTTCGATGTCGCCCCGCGCTATCGCTATGAAGATATCGACGTGCTCGATTTTCGTGTCTGCTACAACGGGGAGTGGTACAACACCCGTTTCGTGCCGAATGAATTAATTGACACTATTCTGCAATCGCCTCGGGTGGCTGAGCCGCAAAAAAGCCAGCTGCAAAAGATGGTCGCCACCAAAGGTGAATTGTCTTTCTACGACATTTTCACCCTTGCACGCGCCGAGTCTGCTCGATAAGCCGATTCAAAATTCGTATGGCGGCCACGAAGCCGGATGCCGACGTGTTGCCATACCCCAGAACTAACCCGGTTTCGCCCTGAGCCGGGTTGAGATAAAAATGACTCAACGCCCCCGGTGCCAACTGATACTGACGGGCTAACGCCGCCACAATGCCGTCCTCTATCCCGGGGATTTTCACCGTTAAATGCAGCCCGCCTTCCCCGGCCGACACGCTGTGCGGGCAGGTCAGTTCCTGTGCTAAAGCGGCTCGCAGCTGCGCCTGCCGCTTGCGATACAGGCGGCGCATTGAGGCCAGATGCCGGGCGTAATGCCCCTCCTCGATAAAATGTGCCAGCGCGCGCTGCTCGGCACGATGCCCGCCTCGCAATAGCGAATGAATGGCGGGCTGGACAGATTTCGCCAACGCTTTGGGCATCACCATAAAGCCTATCCGCAGGGACGGGAACAGCGTCTTGCTGAAGGTGCCCAGGTACACCACCGGTGCGTTGGGCACCATGCCGAGCATCGCCGGGATCGGCTCCCCGCTGTAACGGAACTCACTGTCGTAATCATCTTCGATTATCCATGCATCAGACGAGCGGGCGTAATCCAGCAGTGCCAGACGGCGCGGCGCGCTCATCAGGCTGCCAAGCGGAAACTGGTGAGACGGTGTGGTAAAAATAAGTCGGGGGGCGGCCGCCGGTGCCGCAGGGAAAATCATGCCTTCATCATCGACGGGCAAACCCTGGCAGGGCAATCCGGCAGAGATAAACGCACTCCGCGCCCCGAAATAGCCGGGATCTTCAATCCAGGCCTGTTGCCCTCTTTCACTGAGTAATTGGGTACAGAGGTTGAGCCCTTCCCGCGCACCTTCGGTGATCACCACCTGGCTGGCGTCACAGTCAATCCCACGCGACAGCGCCAGGTGGCGAGCGATGGCCACCCGCAAGGACGCTTCTCCCGCCGAATCACCATAGCCCAACAGCGTGGCCCCCTCTTCACGCAGTACGCGGTCGAGCAAGCGTCGCCACAACGGCAGCGGGAAATAGTTCACCGCTGGCGTGCCCGGGGTAAACGCCAGGGTCGGAGTATCACGTCGCGTGCCCGGAGGTAAATCCGCCAGATATGAAGGCAAGCGGAATTCCGCAGGCTCGCTGCTTTCCATCGTGGTGGCCTGGGGCAACGTCGCCACCTGCGATCCCTGCCTATCCCGTAAGAGATAGCCTTCGATCGCCAGTTGCTCCAGTGCGGCATTGATGGTGTTCCGTGACAAGCGCAACTGCTGCGCCATCGAGCGCGAACCTGGCAACCGACTTTGCGGCTGCAGATGCCCGCTCAAAATCGCATTTCGCAGCGTATGATAAAGCGTGCGTTGCAGCGTCTCGCCTGCCCGTTGCTGGATGGCCCGCGCCAGCAAGCCATAAAACGCATCATCAGGAATATTCATCATCTCTCCTCGTGGTACCACCAGAAGATACGGCAGTGGTTCTTTTTAGGGAACCATCAGTTCGCTATTGTGCGAATAAGCGTCCACTAAGGAGTCACTATGAGTCAGCATAATCAGTTTGGTCAGCCGGTTGGCGTTGCCCTTCCCGACTGGCAACCGCGTCAGCATCCGCAGCGCGTCACGCTCGAAGGCCGTCTGTGTCGCCTTGAACCATTGGGCATGCAGCACGCCGACGCATTGTTTGCCGCCTACCAGTTAGCTGAAGATACCCGCGCCTGGACCTGGCTATTACGCGAACCGGATAGCGACGTTGAAGGATATCGGACATGGGTGCAGAGCATTCTTGAACTTCAGGACCCTATCCATTTCGCGGTGGTCGATAAACAGAGCGGAAAGCCGGTCGGCACCCTGGCTCTGATGCGTATCGACAGCAAAAACGGGGTGATCGAAGTAGGCCATGTGCATTTTTCCCCACTGCTCAGCCGCACCCCGATGTCGACCGAAGCACAGTGGCTGCTGATGCGCTATGCCTTCGAGACGCTCGGCTATCGTCGATACGAGTGGAAATGTAACAGTCTGAACGCGCCATCACGCCGGGCGGCGCTACGCATGGGCTTTCAGTTTGAAGGGCAGTTTCGTCAGGCACTGGTCATTAAAGGCCACAACCGTGACACCGACTGGTTTTCGATTATCGACCCAGAGTGGCCGGAGGTAGATCGGGCGATGCAGAAATGGCTTGCCGCCGAGAACTTCGGCCCCGACGGCAAGCAGCGGACTTCCCTGGAAAGTTGGCGACAGCCAAAAAATTAACGTCTTTTCTTACGCCCCTGCACCGCTTTAAAGCGGGGGTTTGTTTTGCAAATGACGTATAGCCGCCCTTTGCGTTTCACAATCTGGCAATCTGGGTGGCGCTGTTTAGCGCTTTTGAGCGAGTTCAGAACCTGCATCTTTAGCTCCGTTTCGCATCAATAAAACCGCCAAAACGCTGACGGAATCGCGCCATACTGCCTTCGTTCGAGAAGGTCTTTTGCTTCCCGGTGTAGTAAGGATGCGATTTGGACGACACATCAAGCGTGACATACGGGAAAGTCTCGCCTTCCAGTTCGATTTCCCTGTCGGTTTTAATGGTCGATCCCACTTTGAAATACTCGTCAGCGCTGGTGTCGTGGAATACCACGGTACGATAATGCGGATGGATATCGGCTTTCATGATTCACCTTTATTGTTACAGTATAACATAACAACAAAATACGCCATGCAACTACGGATATCAACCCTTCTCAATACAGGGTTTAATCCTCCAACGCGTGTCTCATCCAACTAATCAACGCTGCACTATCTATCGGTTTTGCCTGATCGACGATATACACAGGCCCCAGAGACATTGGCTGAGCACTATCAGCCAGGCGCAGTAATTCGGGGAGATACTCTTCCCCTGGATGGCCATTACGCCTTACTTCTAACCTCTGTGCATAACGCGCCGCAGCCAGATTTCCAGGGATGCTATTCCAGACTTCCAGTACACGGTTTATGCCTGCATGTTCCAGATAACGGGTAAGTGATTCCTTAGGCTGGAAGCCAAACCAGGCATCGATGAGAAAGACGCACTGCTTTGGGCTGGCGGCGACTATCGACCAGATAACCTCATAAGCGGCGCAGCCCAAACGGCGGTTGAACGCCCTGTCGATATCGTCAAATTGCGCCATAAACGGTTCTTTAATGCCGTCGATGGTCAGAACCGGCAGCGCAAATTGTTCTGACAACAAATGCGCAATAGTGCTTTTCCCTGAGGCGGGAACGCCGTTCACAAGTACCACCGTTTTGCCCTGTGTTCGCGTAGTCTGGCTCATAAGAGTGCGATCACCTCTTCCTTCACTTTTGCCTGACGTAGTTTCGACATAACGGAGTCGTCGCCAAGCCAATTCACAATGGCGCGTATGCCCTCTTCAATATGTGCATTACTGTCTTTGGCGGCAAACATGATGACGATATCGGCCTCGTGACTGTCAGCAAATGAAACTGCCTTATCAAGTAACAGTAGACTGAAGCAATTCTTAAGTACCCCGCATTCTGGTCGGGCATGAGGCATGGCTACGCCTTCATCAAAAACGTAATAGGCACCATGCTCCAGTGTATTATCAATCACAGCCTGGTAATAAGAAGGCAGTATAAAGCCGTTAGTCACCAGCGGCCGGGCCGCTATTTCAATCACCTTTTGCCAGTCGGTTTCATGCACGCCAATCTGTATCGCCTGCGCTTCTATTAATAACTCCTTAATGGCCATAATGGCTCCTTAAATAGTTCTGCGGATGATATTTCTCAGCTCATCGATTTTAACGAATACCGCATCTATATCTTGCCGATGAGTCGTACTCTTAGCAAAGATTTGTAACGCCTGGTTATAGCGCAGCATTAATGCTTTTTGTGCGTTGCTATTCAGAGGGTTTTCCGCCAATGCGTGTTCAAGCTCTGTTAATTCAGCTGCTAACTTTCCGGCCTGAATATCATATTGCCCGGCATCAACATGATCTCGTTTAAACAAACTTTTAAGTGTTTCAAACATAGCGACCTCCTGCCCCGACGATTGCCAGGCAACCAGGGTTACATTGAAGAGTGAAATTTAGTCGATTTTTATTTAAATAATGCGATCTTTTCGATTAATACCGCCGCCACGGCATCATTCGCCGGAATTAAAAATTTGCGCACACTGTCGTTGACTTTACCTTTACCAAACGTCTGCTGGCAGTGACCTACCCACTGCACATTCATTTCGGTGCCCACGTTCACTTTGTCAATACCACCCTCGACGGCTCGGCGCATATCTTCATCGCTCACCCCTGTTCCACCATGCAATACGAGGGGGGTTTTAGTCACTTCGCTGATCTCTGCCAGACGCTGATGCTGAATTTTCGCCTTGCCGGTATAAAGACCGTGTACGGTCCCGACCGACACCGCCAGCATGTCGACTTTCGTCGCATCAACAAACTGTCTGGCATCTTCAGTAGTGGTAAAACAAATATCTTCTGCGGCCACCGCTTTGCCATCTTCCGAACCGCCAATTGCACCCAACTCAGCTTCTACGGAGACATTTCTCGGGCGGGCAATGTCAATTACCTTAAGAGTATTGGCTATATTATCTGCCATATCTAAATGCGAACCATCATACATGACTGAACTGAACCCGACATCGATTGCCGTTTTAATAGATTCAATGTCCGAGCAGTGATCCAGGTGTAGGCAGGTCGGTATATTTTGGCTTTCGGCTAAGGAACAAACCGAATCAACCAGCAAACGATAACCTAAATATTCGGCAGTGCCGGTGGAGATCTGAATCATTAACGGACTATGGGTTATTTTAGCTGCTTTAAAATATGCTGGCAGCATCTCCAAACAATGTAAATTAAATGACCCTACAGCTTTAAATCCACGCTCTTTTGCCACCTGCAATAAATCAGGGAAGTTATACAGACTCATGTGCTTTTTCCTCTTGAGGTTTGGTTGATTTGCCATTCACGAACCAGGCGATAAGCGCCACAAACAGGATGAAGACGCCGACAAACGTCCAGTTATTCTGGAAAACATGCCCCAGAATCAGACCACTGCTGATCACATCAGAATCACTGAAGGTCACACCGGTAAAGCCATAGCTTTCTAACATCGGCACCAGAATTGCTGGCAGGAAAGTAATGAATAAGCCGTGTACTACTCCCCCTATAACCGCGCCACGCCTGCCGCCCATCGCGTTGCCAAAGATGCCTGCCGTGCCACCGGCAAAGAAGTTGGTTAACAGGCCGGGAAGAATCATAGCCAGGCCAAACATCGGGAAGACAATCATGCCAATGATCGAGCCTGCGGTAGTAGCCAGGAAGCCGACGATGACCGCATTCGGGGCATATGGGAACAGCACTGGGCAATCCAGCGCAGGTTTAGCATCGGGAACAATTCGCATCGCAATGCCACGAAAGGCAGGCACCAGTTCGTTTAACAACAAGCGTACGCCGCTATAAAGTACAAATACACCAGCCACAAATTGAATCGACTGCATAAACGCGAACATCAGATAGTTCACGCCGTTGGTGTACTGGGCAATATATTCCGGACCTGCCGCCAGCGCAGGGATGAGATACATCGGGATCATCACCACGGCCATCGAAAGATAGGTGTCCTGCAGGAATTTAAAGTTATCCGGCAGTATCAGATCTTCTGTCGATCTGGACCCCTTTCCGACCACCTTCGCGACAGCCGCCTGCACCAGGTAGCCAATGGTGCAAAAGTGTCCGAGTGCAACATCGTCAGAACCCGTAATGCGACGTACGACAGGCTGAGCAAGCGCTGGCATCAGCACCGCCATAATTCCGCCGAAAATGCCGCCGGTCAGAATGAGCGGAAGTCCAGTCAGTCCTGCTTTATAACCAATTACCGCACCAATGGTTGCCATCCACAGTAGGGCCTGTCCCGTCAGGAAGATATTTTTAAACGGTGTAATCCGGGCAATAATGATATTGACGATGAAGATAACCATCAGTGTCATCGCCACCTCAGAACCTAGCTCACGGTTTGCCAGCCCTGCAATCGCTGCGACATCGGTGATATATCCTTTCATACCAAAGCCGTGAGTAAAGATATCGTTTAAAAACGTCAGGGTATCGACGATAATATTGATCCCGGCCATCATGATTAAAAATCCAAGCAGCGTTTTAAACGTGCCTTCCGCCACTTTACCTTTTGATTTTTTTTGCAGCAATAGACCCAGCATGGCGATAAAAGCAATCAAAATAGATGCCTGTCCCAGCAGGTCCTTAACAATAAAATTAAAGATGCTATTCATTTTCGAGTACCTTTAAATTGTGTTCTTTTAAAAAGGCGACGATCTTCCGCTCGATTTCGTCCTTATCTGTTAAGCGATGCAACACAATAACGCGTTTGATTTCTTCTTCACTCGCGTCAGCCGTTAAAATGTCAGCAAACGTTTTTTGTGTCAGAATAATATCTGACTTAAAGGCGCCAGCTTCAGAAACAGTGGTGTGTTCTATTTCTGCTGGAATTTCTAATTTATTAAGCACCGCTTTCGCTGTCATTTCAATGGCGAAACTGGAACCTAACCCACAGCCACATACGCAAAGAATTTTAAGCATTAATAGACTCCTCAAATAATATCGAGCTGTTTAGCTAATTTATAATGATGCCCTTCGGTATCGACGAGGCGTTTTTGCATACTGATTAAATCTATAGGGATCGGTTTGTTACTAGAATTAATAATAATCGCTTTATTTCTCATGCCTGACTGGATACAACGCACGACCTCTCCGGCCATTATGGTGCCCTGATAAATTTCCTCACAGGTAGGGTCACCGTTACGCAGACTGTAACCGATGATCGACTTACGGATACGTACCCCGATTTTCGGTTCAAGCAGCTTAATCATGGTATCAATCGCTCCCTGAAAACCTGGGGAGTACTCTTTGGTGTAGCCTTCTGAACAGAGGATCACCACACTATTCTGTTCTGCAAGGCGGACAGTGATTTTTTGTGCCAGTTCGTTCAGAGTATGCTGACATTCTGGGATTAAGGCCAAATCGGCGTTGCTTTTGATCGCCGACTGCAATGTCAGCTCACCGCAGTAGCCCCCGAGCAGCTCCACCATAAAGACTCGCCCCGGTAATGCTCGCCCAGTATTCCGCAGCTTGGCGACCTCTTTAATAATCTGTTCGCAGGCCGTAGAAAAACCAATGGTATAATCGCTGCCATAAACATCATTATCGATGGTCATCCCGACACCAAAGCAATTAATACCGTACTCGCTGAGATGATGAAGAAATTGCAGAGAACCATCGCCGCCCGCCATCACGAGGACATCGATATGCAGGGTCTTAAGCTGTTTCGCAATCACCTCATATTCCGAGGCCATCAATTTACGGTTGGTACGCCCCGAAGACATAATGGGAATGGCGGCAATGGAAAAATCCACTAAATCACGCAGAGAAATAGCCTGGTATTTGTTTTGCAAGAGGCCTGGAATCCCCCCATTGAATAAAATGATCTCTGCCCGTGCTAATCTTGATATCTGAAAGACAAAGTTATTTATCCCTGTCACATCACCGCCGCTAATTACCATGCCGATTCTCATAATCATGACCTCGCTTATTTCTTGAAAGTGATTTTTCCTTTAAACAAGCCATGAATTTGCAACGAGCATCACAAAATTGTTATTAAGATGTCCGCTCTTGCTATTGACATCAATTGGTTAGGGTCATTTTTTGTGAATGCCATCACATTCCATCACCTGTTGCTAATATTATTAATTCACTTTTATTTCAAGCAATTAACACGCATTCAGGCTTTAGATTCCTGTAAACCTTACGCATGAAGTTCATACATAGATGTGAGGTTTAAAAAATGTGATTTATCGCGCAGTTTTCTGTGTGTGAATGACCGCGAGCAAAAGAGGGACTTATCGTGGAGGGATCAGTTTTAACATATAAAAAAGGCGACTTACGTCGCCCTTAAATGCTGAAATGTCATTACTTACGTTCGCTCCCGACCCACCAGCAGCGTGGTCAGGGTGAACGACAGCACCAGCGCGATTGCCACGCCCGACAGGGCATAGACAAAGTACGGGCCGATATAAGCGGGCAAACTGAAGATGCTCGATAAGATATAGCCATACAGGCGCACGCCGAAGAACGCGATGAAGGCAGAGGCCAGCGAACTGGCGATAGTCGCGGCGATAAACGCTTTCTTATGACGGGTGAGCACGCCAAACAACGCCGGTTCGGTTATGCCGAGTAGCGCAGAAACCGCCGCTGACAGCGTCACCGTACGATCCTGTCGGTCTTTGCTCAGGCGCCAGATAGCAAACGTCGCCCCGGCAATCGCCATGTTGGCCATAAACATCATTGGCATCAGCATGTCATAGCCCCGATCGCTAAAGTTTTGCAGCGCAATCGGGGTCATCGCATGGTGCATCCCGGTGAGGATCGCCACCGGACGTATCGCGCCCACCACCAGCCCGGCAAAGCTCGCCGATACGCTGAACAGCCCTTCGATAAACAGCGCCAGCCCTTTTCCGAGCCAAATGCCAATCGGGCCAATCACCACTAACGCCGCCAGCGCGCCGATAAACAGCGTCAGGGTCGGCGTAAACACGGTTTTCAGCACCTCCGGCATGATACTGTCGACCCATTTATGGATGTATTTCAGCGCCAGAACCGAGAAAATCACCGGAATGACGCTGGAGGCGTAGTTAAATACCGACACCGGCACGGCGTTCATTAACCATAGCGCGGAGGCGGCATCAGGCTGATGGGTCGCCAGCGCCTTGGCAGCGTCAATTAAGGTTGGATACATCAGACAGGCCGCCACCGCCGCCGCGAGGTATTCATTGGTTTTGAAAATTTTTGCTGCCGACACCGCGAGGAAAAACGGCAGAAAATAGAACACGCCGCTGGCGATCAGATCGATGATCATCACCGTATCGCTTTTCGGCGACACCACTTTCAGCGCAATTAATCCGGCCAGCAAACCTTTGATCATCCCTGCCCCGGCAATCGCCGGGACAATCGGACCAAACACGCCGGAAACGGTATCCATAAACAGCGACACCAGGCTTTTACGGCCCTTGCCGCTGGTGACCGTTGTCTCATCACGTTGACCGAGGGCAGCCTGCAGTTGCTCGTACCAGCCGTTGACCGTAGGGCCGATAATGATTTGGAACTGATCGCTTTGCAGCTGCGCGCCCAGTACGCCGGGCAGCTTTTTAATTTCGCCCTGTTCGATTTTGCTATCATCAATTAAATCAAAGCGTAAGCGGGTCATGCAATGCCAGACTTTATTGATATTGTCTTGCCCACCGACCAGTTGAATGATGCGTGCGATGGCGTCTCGCGTCCCCATAGTGACTCCTGCGACATGTTCTTGTTTTGGTTATCTGGATGGTAATGAAGCTGTGAACGCAAAACAAACCAATAAAATTTGAACCCCCTCACATTTCTTTCCTTACAAGGCATGCAAAGGCTAAAATATGCAAAATTGGTCTGGTTTTTAATTCAATAAACACGCTATTTCAGACCAAAATATTTATTCCAGAAAAGGGTTTACCTGACGCGTAAAATAAGGCGAAGATAAATCATCAATCGTCTATTTTTTCCGTCATCAACAGGGAGCCTTTTTCCGTGGAACCGACGCTTATTACCGCTATTGATTGCTTCATCACTCGCCCGGATCGCCACAATTTGGTGACGGTACGCGTGACCACCGACAAAGGCATTACCGGCCACGGCTGCGCCACCTTTCAGCAACGCCCGCTGGCAGTGAAAACCCTGGTCGATGACTATCTGCGTCCGCTGTTGATCGGTCGCGATGCCAATAACATTGAAGACCTGTGGCAGATGATGAACGTCAACGCCTACTGGCGAAACGGCCCGGCGATGAATAACGCCATAGCCGGGGTCGATATGGCGCTGTGGGATATTAAAGCGCAGCTGGCGAACATGCCGCTGTATCAGCTGTTTGGCGGTCAATCCCGGGACGCGATCGCCGCCTACACCCACGCCAGCGGTGAAACGCTGGACGAGCTGTACACCACCGTCGATGCGCTACTTGAAAAAGGCTATCGCCATATTCGCTGCCAGCTTGGCTTCTACGGCGGTACGCCAACCGAGCTCCATGCGCCGGATAACCCTTCGCCAGGTGCCTGGTTCTGCCAGGATCAATACATGCGTAACACGGTGGAAATGTTCCGCGCCCTGCGAGAGCGCTACGGGCATCGCTTCCACATCCTGCATGATGTACATGAACGTCTGTTCCCGCAGCAGGCGGTGCAGCTGGCAAAACAGCTCGAGCCGTATCAGCCGTACTTTATTGAAGATATTCTGCCGCCGCAGCAAACCCCGTGGCTGGCGCAGATCCGTCAGCAAAGCAGCGTTCCACTGGCGCTCGGCGAACTGTTTAATAACCCGGCGGAATGGCATGACCTGGTAGTCAATCGACAGATTGATTTCATTCGCTGTCATGTGTCACAGATTGGCGGCATCACCCCGGCGCTGAAGCTGGCGGTGCTGTGTCAGGCCTTTGGCGTGCGTCTGGCCTGGCACGGCCCGGGCGACATGACGCCGATTGGCGTGGCGGTGAATACTCATCTCAATATTCATCTGCACAACGCCGCAATTCAGGAATTCATTCCACGATCCGCGACCACCGATGCCGTCTTCCCCGGCGCGCCGGTGGCAAAAGAAGGCTACATTTATCCACCACAAAAACCGGGCATTGGCGTCGGCTTCAACGAAGCACTGGCGGCTTCGCATCCGGTGGTGTACCGCCCGCATGAATGGACGCAAAGTCGCCTACCGGACGGCACGCTGCATACGCCGTAATCAGCCTGGCTGTTGGCGGAACGCGAGGTTGTCGCGGTTATGTGGAATGACGTAGGTGCAGGTGTAGTTGATATCGATAATGTCGCTAATGGCGTATACCTGACCGCCCGCCAGAATGCCGCGGTTGTTGATGTGCATCGCCGGGCTGCCTTTTTTGCAGCCCAGTAATTCGGCCTGTTCCCGGCTGACGTTCACTGCCCGATAGGTAGTGAGCATGTGGGAAATTTGATAGCCCTTTTGCAGGACATATTGCTGTAACGAACGTTCGATAACCTGCTGATTAAGGTCTGCGAATGCCGCCGACGGCATGCGCGACACCTCGATTTGCACCGGACTGTCATCCACATAGCGCAAACGACAAAACTGCCAGATAAAGTCATCATCCGTTAGCCCGAATATCTGCTGTTCCTCGCGATTCGGGCGTTTTTTATGCAGGCTTATCATCCGATAACGCATCTGATCGAAACGCTTTTCGGTAATCGAGTTGTACACCAGCGGATTATTCCGCGCCCCGTCGTTAATCCAACAGCCCGATCCCTGAACAATTCTGATAACGCCAATGCTCGCCAGTTTCTCCAGCGCCTGGCGCACGGTAAATCGCGAAACGCCATACTCTTGCGCCAGTTGTCTCTCCGGCGGCAGCTTACGCGGGCCGCCGTCACCCTGCTGATAAATTTTACTCAGCAGATCCTGAGTGACGAACTCATTTTTCTTCATCGGGATTTTCCCTGATTATTCCTTAGAAAAAAGACAGTTAAGCTTATCATTGCATATAATTGGCGTAACATAACGATTTCAGCGCAGGAAGGAAAACAGGGCCATGACAAGTAAAAAAATGGTCGCCCTGGTCGTCGCCGTGCTCACCCTCTCCGTCTTATTGCCGGTCACGCTCAGCGTATGGGTTGCACATTATCAGGCCAAAAAAGAGTTTACCCGCGATCTCAGTAACTACGGCGAACGCGTGATTTTACGCGCCCAGCAGGTGGTGTCGCAGGCTAAATCCACCTTAAAAGAAATTGATACCTTTCAGGGCACGCCTTGCGGTCCGCTCCATCTACAGACCATGCGTCGGGCGGCCTATACCCATCGTGACGTACAGGAAGTGTTGTGGCTCAATGGTCTAAGACCGGAATGTTCCTCGCTGGAAAGCCACAGCCGCAACGTAGAGTTCCCGCCCACTGACCGCCGCACCGATGACGGTTATCGCGTGTGGCTGACCGACATCAACGATCTCGGGATTCATCACTACATGGTAGCGCTGGCAAGCGCCCATCATATGGTGATGATCGACCCCGGCTCTTTCATCGACGTAGTGCCGTTCGCGCCCTGGACCATCAACACCGTGCTGATTGGCAGCCGCACCGGCAGCCTCATTTCCAACAGTGCGCCGTTCGATATGCGCATCTGGCAGCAAGAGCACCCGCTCGGCGACCACACGTTTGCCCGCAACGGCATGCTTTATAATCTGCGGGATTACCCGGATATCGGCATTTCACAAATCATCTGGGCTCCCACCGGTCCACTGACCAGTAAATGGCATCAGCAGATGCTGATTTGGTTGCCGATCGGGGTGCTGATAAGCCTGCTTGGTGCCGGGCTTATCCTGCAAATGGTGCGCAATCTACAGTCGCCGTACCATCGGATGCTGGATGCCATCAACAGTCGCGCGCTCGACGTTTACTACCAGCCGATTGTCTCCTTACGCAGTGGGAAAATAGTCGGGGCCGAGGCGCTGGCCCGCTGGCGACAGCCGAATGGCACCTTTCTGTCCCCGGATATTTTCGTTCCCCTGGCCGAGCAAAGCGGGCTGATTACCCGCCTCACCGGGCTGATTGTGGAAAAAGTGTTTGAGGATTTAGGCCCCTGGCTGAAGCAGCATCCCGACAAACACGTCTCGATTAACCTCGATCCGCAGGATCTGATTTCGGCAAAACTGCCGTTACAGCTGTCGCAGCAGCTGAACAAATGGGGTATTCCGCCGTCACAGGTGGCGCTGGAACTGACCGAACGTAGCTTTATCGATCTGAAAAACAGCGCCAGCACGCTGAGCCAACTCCGTCAGGCAGGTTATGCGCTGTATATCGATGACTTCGGGACCGGCTATTCCAGTCTGAGCTATCTGCAAAATCTCGACGTCGACATCATTAAAATCGACAAATCGTTTGTCGATACCCTGGAGTTTAAGAACGTCACGCCGCACATCATCGAAATGGCGAAAAGTTTGCAGCTGGCGATGGTCGCCGAAGGCGTTGAAACCGAGGTCCAGCGCCGCTGGCTGTCCGAGCACGGTGTGCAGTTTGGTCAGGGCTGGCTGTTCAGCAAAGCCCTGCCGAAAGCGGAGTTTATGGCGTGGGCAGAAGACAACCTGCACCAGCCTGACGCCACGTAAAACGGCTGGCGGCACGCCGCACAGCCGTATACGTTTACTCGTCGAGGATCGGCGCGAAGCCGCCGTAAATCATCCGTTTACCGTCAAACGGCATACTTTCACCCATCTCCTTCATCCGCGGATCGGCCATCATCTTCGCGTTGGCCGCATCCCGGACCTCTTTCGACGGATACTCAATCCAGCTGAAAACCACTTCTTCGTTGTCTTCAGCTTTGACCGCCATGCGAAAGTCGGTCAGCTTGCCGTCGGGCACATCGTCTGTCCAACACTCGACCACGCGGGTTGCACCAAACTCCTTAAACAGCGGTGCCGCCTTTGCCGCCAGCGCCAGATACGCCTCCTTTTTGTCCGCAGGCACGGCAACGACAAAACCATCAACATACTTCATGAGATAACCTCCGAAGTGAACGGCGCGGCCAGCGGTTCTGACCGCATCCGGCGTTGATAAGTTTAGTCGCGACGCCAGCTGAACGCATAACGCACACGCCGGGTTGGCAACAGGAATTCCGGCGACACGCTCGGACTCCACGAGTCATCTCCACCGACGCCCATATGGAATGCATCCAGATTCAGCCAGCAGCCTGGCTCCTCGCGCAGCAAATGTTGATGGCTCACCTCGTGTAACTGCTGCTGGCTGTAGCGGCTCAGGCCAAAGTGGAACGAGCCCTGCCAGCGATGCGCTCCATAGCGCAGTTCACGCGTGTCGCAGCGCAGGCCGTTTTCACTCGGGAATATATACGGCGTATGCAGCGCCTCGAGCGGCAAACTCCAGCGCCCATGACGGGCTGAAAGTTGCCTGTCCGGATAGTTTTCATGTGGCCCCAATCCCAGCCAGCTGACCTGCGATGCTGATTCTGCCAACTGACAGCTCAGGCCGATGCGCGCAGGCTCAGGGATATCATTCGCGACGGTAACATAGATGTCAGCATGCAGTTCACCGTGACCGTCGATACGCCAGCGTTTGTCGGAAATAAACAGCGCCTTCTGCTGATATTCCCAAACGTGACGGGTGATGATCACCACCTCATCGGCCTGTTCCCGCGCCTCGCAGTGCAGCATTCTCGCGGTCATGGCATACAGACCGGCCGCCTTCCAGCGCTCGACCCAGGCATTCGGATCGATACGGGTGGCTTCGCTGACGCCGATATCGTTATCCAGCGGGGCGCGGGTGAAATTGTCGAGAACCGGTGACAGCAATGTGGGCTGCTCGTCATGCCACCACTGGCTCAAGTGTCCGCTGTCACGATTAAACTGCCAGCGCTGCGAGCCGTGGCTGACGATAAATGCCTCCGGGTTCTGGACTAACTGCGGGGCAACGCCCTCGGCAGGTAACGCAGGCACCGCCAGCGGCCCTGGCAGCGGCCACTGATCCCAGGCGCAAAGGTGATTCGCCGCCGACCAGGCCGTCGCCTCTGGCTGCCACACTTCCACGTTCAGCCAGATGTCTCCGGTATCCAGGCCCGGTGTGAAATTGCTGAGTTCAACCACCGTTTTCCCCTGTGGGGCCAGATCCAGCGTGACTTCACCTTCGGCCAGCGTTTCACCGTCGTGCGCCAGCCACCAGCGCAGATGCTCGTTATCACTGTGCCGGAACAGGTATTCACTGCTGATTTCCACCCGCAGCGGTTGGACCGAATCCAATCGGAACTGGAAAAATTGCTGTGCGCGTTTGGCTTCGAACAGCGCCGGATGCGGGGTGCGGTCCGGGAACATCAGGCCATTCATGCAGAACTGGCGGTCATTCGGCGTGTCGCCAAAATCACCGCCGTAGGCCCAAAAGGTGTTGCCGTCAGCGTCGGTTTTAGACAACGCCTGATCGACCCAGTCCCAGACAAATCCGCCCTGCAAACGCGGAAATTCACGGAACGCCTGCCAGTATTTGGCAAATCCGCCGAAGCTGTTGCCCATCGCATGGGCATATTCACACAGGATCAACGGCCGAGACTCCTGCGGCAGACCTATCCACTTTTTCAGCGACCATTTCGGCACCGCCGGGAACGGCTGATCCTGGTCAACCCTGGCATACATCGGACAGACAATGTCGGTGGCCGCGGTGTTGGCCCCGCCGCCTTCGTACTGCACCGGCCGTGTCGGGTCGGTGGTTTTCAGCCAGCGATACAGCGCATCGTGGTTGGCCCCGTGGCCGGACTCATTGCCCAGCGACCAAATAATGATTGAAGGATGATTGCGATCGCGGGCGACCATCCTCGTGACGCGCTCGCTCATCGCCGGAAGCCAGCGAGGGCAGTCGGCCAGACGGCTCATCGGCACCATGCCGTGGGTTTCGATATTGGCTTCGTCCACCACATATAAGCCGTAGCGGTCGCACAATCGGTACCACAGCGGATGGTTGGGGTAATGCGAACAGCGCACGGCGTTAAAGTTATTCTGCTTCATCAGCAGAATGTCTTCGCGCATCGTGGCTTCGTCCACCGCTTGTCCGGTCTGCGGGTGGTGCTCATGGCGGTTGACGCCGCGAACCAGCAACGGCTGACCATTGAGCGTCAGCAGGCCATTAACGATTGCCACCCGGCGGAAGCCCACATCGCAGGCTTCCGTTTCGAGCAGCGCGCCGTCGGCATCGAGCAGAGAGACAGTCAGACGATACAGGTGCGGAAGTTCGGCACTCCACAGCAACGGGTCATCAACCGGGATTTTCAGGCTCAGGCGCTCGGCCCAATGCCCGCGCTCATCGACAATCTCACTGCCCGGCGTTTGCCGCTGACGGCCGATTTCCACGCCATCGCGCCACAGCGCGGCCTCCACCTGGGTGTCGGCAAAGGCGTCACCTTCCAGGGTAACGTTCAGGTTCAGCACGCCGCGACTGAAATCTTCATTCAGATCGGTCGTCAGGTAATAATCAGCGATTCGCGTCGCGGGCTTATGCAGCAGCGACACATCGCGGAAGATCCCGCTCATGCGCCACATATCCTGATCTTCCAGATAGCTGCCGTCGCACCAGCGCAGCACCAGCACCGCCAGCCGGTTGCGTCCGGGCACCAGCATCGGGCTGAGATCGAATTCAGCGGGCAAACGGCTGTCCTGGGAATAGCCGACCCACTGCCCATTGCACCACAGATGAAACGCCGAATTCACGCCGTCAAAGATGATGCGTGTCTGTCCCTGCGCCAGCCAACTCTCTGGCACCTCAAGCTCGCGGGAATAGCAGCCGGTTGGGTTTTCAGCGGGCACCTGCGGGGGCGTGACCGGAATGGGATAGGTGACGTTGGTATAAATCGGGGTATCAAAGCCCTGCATCTGCCAGTTAGACGGCACCGGCATGGCGACAGAATCAACCAGAAAGCCAGTCAGCCATTCCTCAGGCACCGCCTCGGGAGCGCTAAAGAAATTGAACCGCCATTCGCCGTTGAGCAGTTGCCGGGCTGGCGAGGGCACATCACGCTGCGCCTCGTTTTCAGTACGCCAGCTAGACATCGGGGCATGGGCAGGCAAGCGATGCCACTGTGTCACGCCGGGGTTTTCCCAGTCGCGACGAGCCAGTTGCAAGGCCAGAGTGGAAGGGGCAGATACCATCGGGAAACCTCTTTGCGAAGCGTTCATTTTTTTCAAGAGAATGCACGGTTCACTTTGCGCGGTAAAGCACTCCGCGGTCAGGAAGCGAAGCGGCTCTCTTTTCTCCGTGAACGCTCGCAAAACTAACTTAATACTTTTGCTTTTTGCACCACCGGGCGTGAGGCGGGTTGCACCCGGAACCACGGCAGACAGAGCTGGATCAGCGGGCCAATCGCCAGGGCGTAGACCAGGGTGCCGATCCCCACGCTGCCGCCGAGCAGATAGCCGATAATCAGTACCGTCAGTTCAATGCTGGTGCGAATCAGCCGTAATGACCAGCCGGTGCGGGCGTGGATCCCGGTCATCAGGCCATCACGTGGCCCGGGACCAAAGCCCGCGCCGATGTACATCCCGGTCGCCAGCGCATTCAGCACTACCGCCATCATCATCAGCCCGGCTTTCAGCCAAAGCGCATCCGGCGTCGAGAGCACCGCCATCGTAGCGTTAGCAGCCAGTCCCAGCACGATAACGTTACTGATGGTGCCCAGACCCGGGCGTTGACGGATCGGGATCCACAGCAGCAACACCAGCGCGCCGGTGATGATCATTACCGTGCCGATATCAAGCGAGAAAACGTTCCCGACGCCGAGATGAAAAACGTCCCAGGGATCGGCCCCAAGATTGGCGCGGATAAACATCCCGGTGGAAATCCCGTACAAGCAGAGCCCAACGTACAGTTGCAATAAACGGCACAGCATAAAAACCTCATCAGTGGTTGCTGAAAACCGCATCATCGTTAAAAATGGACTTATTATTAATGACCAGTTTTACAAAAGTGGACTGCTATGTCTCTGCGTCGTTCCGGTAGTCAATCGCTGGTGAGCCTGCTCGGTCACTGGCAGGAAAGCCCCTCCCGCACCCCACTTTGGCGTCAGCTCGCCGAAGCGCTGCGGCTGTTAATCCTTGATGGTCGTCTGGCGCTCGACAGTCGTCTGCCCGGCGAACGCGAACTGGCTACCGCGCTGAACATCAGCCGGACCACGGTGGCCAGCGCCCTCGCCCAGTTGCGGGATGAAGGTTATGTGCAGAGCCGCCACGGCAGCGGTTCGTGGGTGATTTTACCGGCGCAGCATCAGCAGGTGCCGACGCGGATGACTGCCGGGCAGTCGCTGGACCTTTCCACTGCCGCGCTAAACGCCGGGCCGGAAATCCATCAGGCCTACAGCCATGCGCTGGCTGCGATGCCGCAGCACTTCTCCAGTTCAGGCTACGATCAGCAAGGCCTCCCGGTGCTGCGCGAAGCGATAGCCCAACGCTATTGTGCACGCGGTTTACCGACCCGCGCCGACGAAATCATGGTGGTCAATGGGGCGGTAAGCGGCCTGGCACTTATCCTGCGTCTGCTGGCTGGCCCCGGCGACCGCGTGGTGGTGGAAAGTCCCACTTATCCGCTGGCGATTGCCGCGATTCAGGGCGCCTCCTGCCGTCCGGTGGGCGTGACATTGCCCGCCGAAGGCTGGGATGTGGCAGGCCTGGCGGCAACCTTTGCACAAACCGCCCCGCGTCTGGCCTATCTGATGCCTGATTTTCATAACCCGACCGGGCGCTGTATGGATGCCGCGACGCGTCAGCAGATTGCCGACCTGTCGGCCCGCACGCGCACCACGCTGGTGATTGACGAAACGATGGTCGACCTCTGGTACAACGCCCCGCCGCCCCCACCGTTAGCCGCATTCAATGCCGATGCGCCAGTGATAACGCTTGGTTCGACCGGAAAAAGTTTTTGGGGCGGTCTGCGTCTGGGGTGGATCCGCGCATCATCACGTACGCTGGCCTCACTGGTGCAGGCCCGCGACACGCTGGACCTCGGCTCACCGTGGCTGGAACAGCTCGCCACCGTCTGGTTACTGGAAAACGGGGACAGTTTTCTGCCACAACGGCGTCAGATGCTGGCCGCACGAAGGGACATGTGCAGCGCACTGATGCACGAGTATTTCCCGCAATGGCGATACGCTCAGCCGGAAGGCGGCCTGTCGTTTTGGGTAGAATTGCCGGGCATGCTGGCGACGCTGTTTGCCGCACGAGCAGAAAGCGTGGGGATTCATTTGGGCACAGGGACGCGTTTTGGCCTTGCCGGGGCGTTCGATCGCTGGATGCGGTTGCCGTTTACCCTGGAGGATGAAGCCCTGCGGATAGCGTTCAAAAACCTGCAACCGATCTGGAATTCTCTGAACGGTCAGCAGAATAATTTACGTACAAGAAAAATAATCTAATAAAATAGCGATGAACCGATAGCGTGTAACGGCTCATCTAATACATCGTCCCTGACCGTCTGAAATGATTGTGTCAGTTTGAAGTAAGACCGATATATTAATGCTGACGTGGGATGGGGAAACCTTTCACCGAAATAATAAAGCTGTCGCCGTCTTTCTTAATTTTAGCGCCAGTGTCGCACCAGTCTGACGCGATGCGAAAGAACTCATCACTGCCAACATTCCAGTTCAGACGGACATGCTTCACGTAGCCGGAGCGAAGCATTTCACAGGCTTCGCCATAGTTAGTTGCCGTTGAGAGTTGCTGTTTCATTTTCTCTTCTTCAGAAGTTTGCGTAATGATTTGATTTCTTTAGGAGTAAGAGGAGAAGATTCTTCTTCGGTATGCTGACTGTCTACCTCGCCTTCGGATACTCCCGCCTCGGATGCGACTTCAAATGCCAGCTGCAGCAGCCGTTGCGTTGCTGCGCTTAGTGTCTCGTTATGCACTTCTGCATAATGCCGTAATTGTTCTTTTAGCGTTTCGTCAATTTTAACATTCAGAACTACCGTGCTCATCGTCACACTTCCCGTTCATTTAATTAACATAATTAATACACGAAGATGACAGGCCGATCCACAGATATATTTTTCTTCTGCCTGTATTAATACATTACCCGCAGTGATTGTCGGCCCAATATATGACGATTACGTGACAGTAATATGTCAGTCATATGACAAGCGTTTATTTTTCTGGCGCAGAGTCGTATTAGCTGAAACAGGTCATGGGAACATTATTGCGCAATACAGTCCTGTGCGTTGCGCAATAGATGACAAACGTTAGTCCGGCAGGTTATTAATTCGTAATTGATACCCTCCCCGATGGTAGTCAATATACTTATGCTTTTTTAACCATGAAACAACATTAAGAATACTACTTCGTGACAACCCGGTACGTTCCTGAATATAGCTGAGAATATTGACCCGATGCTTTTGTTCTTCCGGTAATTGATCCATCTCTTGCAGATACTGATAGACAACCGGCGGGGTGCGTTGATTAACAATCTGTAAATCGCGATACACCATATAGGTGGTGTGATAAATCGATAACTCTGCCATTGCACGCCATAAGTTTAATCGTTCAATCTCGGAAACGGCCTGCTTAGCGTCTACTCGAATCAGCGTAGATTCTGTTTCTGCTCGTATTTGGTTACTGCGGATAGGCCAAAACATTTCCGTAAAACCAAGTACATGCGGCTCGCACGTTGAGCCGAGAAGCAATCCATCAGAGAGTCTTAATACTGAAACTTCACCCTCAACCACCAGATAGATATAAGGCTTCTCGCGCGTTCCCCAGCCAATTCTTTTCCGCGCAATAACCTGTATTCGATCGCCTAAAGGCTGCAAGGCATTGATTAAGGTGTTAATAGCTTTATCGGGACGTTTTGGCGGATAAATCACCATGCAAAATCCTCTTTAACATTAAAATAGAACTGCCAAAATAAAAAATACCAGTGAATTATAAATCGAACAGAATGGTATTACATCTCTGGCTAATTAATGTAACTAAAGAAATAAGCATAAGTTTATTTTTAAATAAAGACGCTCTATTTCTGCGCAATAAACAAGAAACGTCCGAGCAATAATGCGCATGACTCATAGACTGAATTCGCGATAGCAGTGAAATAGGGGCTTGGTCCCAGGGTGCAAAAAACTGAGTTGGGAAGAGACAGCAGAGAAGATAGATTGAATCGGAGTGGAGCCCAGAATTGGGTGGGGGCCCTGCCAGCTACATCCCGGCACACACGTCGTCTGCCCTGGCTGCTTCCTTCCGGATCTGACCTGGTGAACAGAGTAGCGTTGCGGGAGAACCAACAGAGCCCCCATTGAGAGCGTTATTTCTAACGCGCAGGCGCATTATCCCTGTGCTGCCCGCCAATTGCAACCCAAGGCTGTCCGGATGCTGGTTTATTGTTCGACCGGGGTTTTACTCCGCCCATCGTCGCAGCTGATTTCTATTATTGAGAACTTGCTCGCAGCAAATTGTGCCGCAGCGTCCAGACTGTTTTGATACCCACGGACAACCGTTTTCTTCACCTTCAGGGGTCGACAATGATCAAATCACTGCCTTTGACACTTACTCTGCCAATGCCCGCTATTGCTGAAGTGACTCTGCCCCATCAGGGCCTGAACTATCTGCGTCCTAATGTTATTCTCGATTTTGTCAGCATCAATCCCAATGCACTGCTGTTTGTGACCCCCGTGGCGGTGCTGTTCGCCTCCCTTGGCGTGGTCGGACACGTTCCGCTACGCAGGATCCCCGTCGCGGCGTCTGGTCGCGTGACCTATCCCATCAGTACGATGATCCTGCCGGAACTGCGCGGGAAGCTGATCATCAATACAGCCTCAAGAAAACTGAAATTCCTCGAAAACCAGGTGGTAAAACCCGACGAATTTGCCCCAAGCACCTCGCAGGTGATTGGCCTGGCACTGGAATTTACCTTCCAGCAGCCGGACTAACGCCGGCCTTCACATCGCGTAAATCGTCGCTTATCCTGTGTTTTTCCCCGTTGGAAAGCATTATGGAACCTGTTGATTCATTCCCACACCGGGTATGGCAAATTGTGGCCGCCATCCCGGAAGGGACAGTGACGACCTATGGCGACGTCGCGAGGCTAGCCGGTTCACCCCGAGCAGCCCGTCAGGTTGGGGGCGTACTGAGACGTTTACCAGAAGGCTCAACGTTGCCCTGGCATCGGGTGGTGAATCGTCATGGGAATATCTCACTCACCGGACCGGATCTTCAGCGTCAGCGCCAGGCCTTGCTGTCAGAGGGTGTGCAAGTGTCGGGGAGTGGGAAAATCGATATGCAGCGCTATCGCTGGAATTACTGATCCCCTCCCCCGAGCGGAGGAGGGAACGTCGACGTTATGGGATTTGTGTCGGCGCAGGGGCCGCAGAAGACGGACTCACCTGAGTCGGAGACGTTGATGGCACCGTCGTTGCCGCACCACCCCCTGTCGCCATCGGCATCGCAGTTTGCTGCACCGGAACCAGCGTCAGGTCGGCTTTGGTTCCGCCGTTGTTGATAACGGGCTGAACCGTATCGGTGATAAACACCAGTTTATCGTTGATGGTTACTGCCGCACTCAGCAGGATCCGCGCATTAGGCTGGATATCCGCCGGGTTATACGGCAGGACGAAGCTGAACGGGGCCTGTTTACCTTCGGTACGCGTCACTTTCTGCGAGATGACCTTAGACGGAGCATCCGCCAGTGAGGCATCAGACAGCGTGACCGTCAGAACGGCATCTGGTGGAAGAGCCACTTTCTGGCGGATCCACGCCGTACCGGAAACGTTAGGTTGCTGAATTACCGGCTGTGTAGCCTCAGAGGGGTTCGGGCTTGGCGCCGGTGTCTTAATATCTGCACTTCTATCAGCGCAGGCAGACAGTGCAACCGCAACCGCTAAACCACTTAACATGTGCACGACTTTCATTATGTTCTCCTTATCATCCATGCACTCACGGGATTTTATCTCGCAAGAGTGAGTAGTTGAAACATTTGTGTCGTGGTAAGTGTGGCACAGATCTCAGATATTTGCCTGTAATCGGGCTGTTATTCAGATAATTGCACCCATCGGACCACTTCGCATTCTGCGTTATACTGTGACTATTCCCGCGCCACGCTGCGGTCTTTTTTACTTTTGAGGACATTTATGAGTCAGGCTCTCTCTAATCTGCTAACCCTGTTAAATCTGGAAAAAATTGAAGAGGGATTATTCCGCGGCCAGAGTGAGGATCTGGGCTTACGCCAGGTATTTGGCGGTCAGGTGGTGGGTCAGGCGCTGTATGCCGCCAAAGAAACCGTCCCGGCCGACAGACTGGTTCACTCCTTCCACAGCTACTTCCTGCGCCCTGGCGACAGCCAGAAACCGATTGTCTACGACGTGGAAGTGCTGCGCGACGGCAACAGTTTCAGCGCCCGTCGGGTGGCGGCCATTCAGAACGGTAAGCCAATTTTTTATATGACCGCCTCATTCCAGGCCCCCGAATCGGGTTATGAACATCAGAAGCCGATGCCGGTCGCCCCTGCCCCGGACGGTCTGCCGTCGGAAACCGAGATCGCCCGCCAGTTGGCGCATCTGCTGCCCCCGCAGGCAAAAGAGAAGTTTCTCTGTGACAAGCCGCTGGAGATCCGTCCGGTGGAATTCCATAACCCGCTGAAAGGCCATGTGGCTGAACCGAAGCGCCAGGTCTGGATCCGCGCCAATGGCACGGTGGCCGATGATTTCCGCGTGCATCAGTATCTGCTGGGCTACGCCTCGGACTTTAACTTCCTGCCGGTGGCGCTTCAGCCGCACGGCGTTGGGTTCCTTGAAAAAGGGATGCAGGTAGCGACCATCGATCATTCGATGTGGTTCCATCGCCCGTTCAATATGAATGAGTGGCTGCTGTACAGCGTGGAGAGCACCTCGGCGTCTAGCGCTCGCGGCTTTGTACGCGGTGAGTTTTACAGTCAGGATGGCGTTTTGGTAGCTTCGACGGTGCAGGAAGGAGTGATGCGTAATCGCAACTAAGATTGGTAAGGCCTGATGCCCTCACCCCAAGCCCTCTCCCACCGGGAGAGGGTGCAAACACTAAAACGGCAACCAGAGGTTGCCGTTTGCTTATTATCACGCGTTGTACGCGTTCTCGCCGTGGCTGTTGACGTCCAGACCTTCGCGTTCCTGCTCTTCCGGAACACGCAGACCTACGGTCAGGTCAGCCAGTTTGTAGCCGATGAAGGCCACCACGCCGGACCAGACAATCGTCAGACCGATACTTTCCAGCTGCACCAGAACCTGATGGCTCATGGTCACGCCTTCGGCATAACCGACCCCACCCAGTGAAGTGGAGGCGAAGATCCCAGTCAGGATGCAGCCGACAATCCCGCACACGCCGTGTACGCCGAACACATCGCAAGGATCATCCACGCGCAGCCAGCGTTTCAGGGCAGTGACGCCCCACAGCCCCGCCAGACCCGCAGCGATACCGACGATCAGGGAACCGCCCACGCCGATGTAACCACAGGCCGGAGTGACCGCAACCAGACCCGCAATCGCACCGGAACAAGCACCCAGCAGAGAAGGTTTACCCCGTACCGCCCACTCGCCGAAGACCCAGGCCAGGATGGCGGCAGCGGTCGCCACCACGGTATTAACGAACGCCAGCGCAGCGATTTCGTTGGCAGAACTTGCTGAACCGGCGTTGAAGCCGAACCAGCCGACGTACAGGATAGCGGTGCCGGTGAAGACCATCGGCAGGTTATGCGGTTTGAACGCTTCTTTGCCAAAGCCCACGCGTTTGCCAATCAGGTATGCACCCACCAAGCCTGCGACGGCGGCATTGATGTGAACCACCGTCCCGCCCGCGAAGTCCAGCGCGCCATGCGAGGCCAGTAAACCGCCACCCCATACCATGTGCGCGATCGGCACGTAGGAGAAGGTCATCCACACCACCACGAAAATCAGTACGGCGGAGAAGCGAATACGTTCCGCCAGCGAGCCGACAATCAGGCCCACGGTGATACAGGCGAACGAGCCCTGGAAGGCCACGTGAATGTACTGATAGAAGGTGCCCATCAGCGCTTTCAGTTCGATGCCTTTCAACAGCACCCAGTCGAAGCTGCCGAAGAAACTCCCGCCGGTGCCGAACGCCAGGGTGTAGCCGTAAACCACCCACAGCACGCACACCAGTGCGAAGGTGACGGTAACCTGCGTCAGCATCGACAGCACGTTTTTGCCCCGGATCAGGCCGCCGTAAAACAGCGCGATGCCGGGGATACTCATAAACAGCACCAGCGCGGTGCTGATCATCATAAAGGCGTTGTCGGCTTTATCGGCCACCGCGGGCGCCGCCAGGGCCAGTCCCGGCAGCAGGGCCAGAACACCAGGGGCAATTTTCAGCAGTATTTTGTTCATTTTTTCGATCCCTATCACTGTGTGCCAGGAGTTACAGAGCCGCTTCGTCGGCTTCGCCGGTACGAATACGAATGACGCGTTGCAGCTCGGCGACGAAGATTTTGCCGTCGCCAATTTTGCCGGTGTACGCCGCTTTACTGATCACGTCGATCACTTCATCCAACTGATCGTCGGCGATCGCCACATCAATTTTCACCTTCGGTAAAAAGTTAACGCTATATTCTGCACCGCGGTACAGCTCGGCATGGCCTTTCTGACGCCCGAAGCCTTTCACTTCGGTAACGGTCAGCCCCTGAATACCAATGGAAGACAACGCTTCGCGAACGTCTTCGAGTTTGAATGGCTTAATCACCACGGTAACCAGCTTCATAGATCCCCTCCAGTCAGAATTCGGTAATGGCGGCAGCTAACACACAGGAGATAAAGCAATCGGCGTGCCAGATATTAAAAACTGGCGTCATTCAGAGCGTTCTGGCTTTTTCTGTGGGGCACAGAGCCCCGTCATGCGAAGGAAGGAAAATCAGAGAGGAGTTGCAAAATAAAAACGCACCAAAGCAGTGCAAGGTGCGTTTTGTTTTTGCACCAGCAGACGCGGGTGTCAATAAATTGCTTACTGATGGTGCATCAGGCGCTAAGCGATTCTTCTTCGATGCTTGCCGCCAGTTCTTCCCCGGCCAGCTGCAGCTGATACATCTGCCAGTAACGGCCTTGCGCTTCAAGTAGTTGCTGATGAGTGCCGCGTTCCACCGCCTGACCCCGATGCAGCACCAGGATGGTATCTGCATCGACAATGGTCGAGAGGCGGTGAGCAATGACCACCAGCGTAGTGCGCTGGCGTACCAGCGCCAGCGCCTGCTGAATCGCCTGCTCGGTGCCGGAATCGATATTGGCGGTAGCTTCATCGAGGATCAAAATTTGCGGGGTATCGACCAGCACGCGCGCCAGCGCCAGGAGCTGTTTCTGCCCAACAGAAAGGTTATTGCCCTGCTCACCAAGCCGGGTGTAAATTCCTTCAGCCATGCCGCGCGCCAGGTCTGCGAGCTGTACGGTTTCCAGCGCCTGCCAGACCTGTTCTTCGCTGATATCGCGCCCCAGCGTGACGTTGGCAAAGAACGATTCGGCCAACACCACCGGGTCCTGTTGGACCATTGCCACGCCCTGGCGCAGCACACTGTGGCTGAGCGAGGAAAGCGGTCGGCCATCAAGGCGAATTTCACCCTGGCTCAGCGGGTAGTAGCCCATCAGTAGGCTGGCGAGCGTGCTTTTGCCACTGCCGGTATGCCCGACCAGCGCGACAAAGTTACGCGACGGTACGCTGAGCTGTATATCTTCCAGCACCAGCCGATCGCCCCGGTAAGCGAATGAAACATTATCCACGTCAATGGCGCCGCTTTGCAGTGGTCGTTGGTCGTCGCCGTAAGTCTGGCGCGGCTTGTCCATTAACTCGAACACGCGCTCGCCCGCCACCACCGCCTGTTGCAGCATCGACTGCTGGGTGGTGAGTTCAATTAACGGTTCGTTCAGACGCCCGAGATAGCTGATAAAGGCATACAGCACCCCGACTTCAATCGTGCCGGTGGTGCTCAGGCCGAACAGCATCAGCAGGCCGCAGAGGATCAGGGAGGAAAACAGGCTCAGCAGTGGGCGCAACAGGAAACCGTCAAGGCGCAGGGTCTGCATCCGCGCCATATAATGCGAGCGGCTTGCCTCCCCCATTCTTTCGCCGAAACGGGCCTGCTGGCGGAACTGCTGGATTACGCTCATCCCGTTGATCACTTCGTTGAAGCCGTCGTTGATGTCTGCCAGATAAGCGCGCACCCGGCGTACAATCGGCGTGCTGTAACGCTGATAGATAACCATCACCACGGTCACCGCAGGGAAGATGGCAATCGCCACCAGCGCCATCCGCCAGTCGAGACTGAACATCGCTACCAGCATGGCGCTGATCAATGCCGCGCTGCGCAGCACCGTGGAAACCACGGTCACGTACAGGTCACGAATAACCTCGGTATCGTTGGTGACGCGAGAAATTAACTGCCCCACCGGCTGAACGTCAAACTCGCTGAGCGGCTGGCGCAGCGCGGCATCCATCACATCGGTGCGCAGCTGTTGCACCACCCCGACCGCCGCCCGGTTGAACAACAGCGACTGCACATAATGCAGCGACGCCGCCAGCAGCTGTAGTCCGACATAGGCCGCCGCCAGACCGACAACAATGCCCCAAGGGAGATAGCTTTTCGCCACCATGTTGTCGATGAAATAGCTGATCAGCAGTGGGCCGGTAACTTCCGCCGCCGCGGCCACCCACATGATCAACATGCCGATCGTCAGCGGCTTGCGCCACGGCAAACCGTAGGCCAGCAGGCGTTTGAGCGTCGGCCACAGCTGTCCAAAATTACGCATCGACTCCCTCCTCACGCGGCGATTCGGGCACGTCATCAAGCGCCGCCTCCAACTGCTGATAGCGATACATGTCACGATACCAGCCCGGCTGTGTCGCCAGCTGTTCATGTTCCCCGCGCTGGGCGATGTGTCCGTGCTGCATGACGATAATCTCACTGGCTTCGGTCAGGGCCGACAGGCGGTGCGCACTGATGATAACCGTACGCCCTTCGCCCCACTGGCGCAGGTTATGCAGAATTTGGTGTTCGGTGCGTCCATCCACCGCGGACAACGCATCGTCGAGGATCAGGATTTCAGCATCCAGCAGCAGTGCGCGGGCGATTGAAAGCCGCTGCTTCTGCCCGCCGGAGAGCATCACCCCGCGCTCACCCACTTCCGTGTCATAGCCCTGCGGCAGGCGCAGAATGTCTTCATGTACGCTGGCAAGCCTGGCGACATGTTCTATCTCTTCCTGCGTCGCCCCCGGTTTGCCGAGCGCAATGTTGCTCGCCACGGTATCAGAGAACAGGAAAGGCGTTTGATTGACCACCGACAGGCGGCTGCGCCAGTCGTCGAGCTGGAGCGCGGTCAGCGGGATATCCTGAAAACGAATATCGCCCTGCGTGACGTCGAAATGACGCTGAATGAGCGACAAAACTGTGGTTTTCCCGGCCCCGGTTGGGCCACAAATGCCCAGCATCTGTCCCGGCGCGAGGCTGAAGTGCACGTTGGAGAGCGTCGGCTTTTCAGTTTGCGGATAATTAAATTCACGGATATTTACCGCCAGACTGCCGCGCTCAGGAGCCAGCATCTGCGTACCGTCGTTGACCACCGGCGCTTCAGACAGCATGGCGCGGATACGGCTGTAGGCCGCGCTGCCACGCTCGACGATATTGAACATCCACGCCAGCGCCAGCATTGGCCAAATCATCAGCCCGAGATACATCATGAAACTGGTGAGCTGACCGAGGGTCAAGCTGCCGTGAACCACCATCCAGCTCCCGCCGCCAATCGCCAGCAGGTTAGCCATGCCGATGGCGATATAAATGGTAGGGTCAAAACGCGCATCCACTCGTGCCACACGCATGTTTTTCGCACCGGTGTCCGCCGCTTCGGCGGCGAACTGCGCCGACTGCCGGTCCTCAAGGCCGAAGGCTTTGATCATCCGGATACTGGTCAGGCTTTCCTGGGTGCGATCGTTCAGGCCAGAGAACGCCGCCTGCGCCAGCTTGAAGCGCTCATGCAGAGTGTCGCCGTTACGTTTAATCGCAATCGCCATAATCGGCATCGGCACCAACGCCAGCAGCGTCAGCTCCCAGCTAATCTGAGTCGACATCACAATCAGCACCGCACAGCCCATCACCAGCGAATCCACCAGCGTCAGTACGCCTTCCCCGGCGGCAAACACCACCCGGTCGACGTCGTTGGTAGCACGGGCAATCAAATCCCCGGTGCGGTGACGCAAATAGAATTCAGGATGCTGACGGCTGAGCTGGCGATAATAATCTTCGCGTAGTTCAACCGCGAGTTGATAGGACGCACCGAACAGCAGCACGCGCCAGACGTAGCGCAGCAGATAGACCACCACCGCAATCAGCACCAGCGTCGCTACCCACATCATAATTCGCGTAGTGGTGTAATGCTGTTGCGTCACGCCGTCCACCACGTAGCCCACCACTTTCGGCGGGATCAGCTGCAGAATGGCAATAATGATAAGCAGCAGGACCGCGCCGAAATAGCGACGCCATTCCCGGCGGAAGTACCAGCTGAGTTGAGCAAATAATCGCACGCAGAAATACCCAGAGAGTTATTCGACCGGCAGCGCGGTGGTGTACTTAATCTGTTCCATCGCAAAACTCGACGTCACGTCAGATAAGCCCGGTACGCTGTTGACCAGTCGTTTGTAAAAGTCGTCGTAGCGTTTCATATCCGCTACCTGAACCCGCAGCAGATAGTCGTACTCGCCTGCCATGCGCCAGAAGCCCAGCACTTCAGGCATTTGCGTCACCTGAGACACAAAGCGGCTGTACCATTCGCTGCTGTGATGCTGGGTTTTGATCAGCACAAATGCTGTCAGCCCGAGGCCGAGTTTTTCCGCATCCAGCAGCGCCACCCTGGCGCGTAAAATGCCGTCGTCTTCAAGGCGTTTCAGGCGCTTCCAGCAGGGTGTGGTGGTCAGATTAACGGCATCAGCCAGCGTCTGCAAAGAGAGGGTGCAATCCTCCTGCAGCAACGCCAGCAGCTTACGGTCAATTTTATCTATCATTCGCCACTCACAGAGAAATTTTTTCTCCCGTAAGTGTATTGCAAAGGTCAAATAGCAACAATTTTTTCCGTGCTTTCCGCTAAGCTAGGCACAAAATGACAAACGGAAAGTAATGATGAATAGCGCATGGGTAAAACACGCGATCAGTGAAATTAATGCCGATTATCAGCGTTCGGCCGACACGCACCTGATTCGTCTGATGCTGCCAGCCTTCCCCGGCATTCAGCTGTATCTGAAAGATGAAAGTACACACCCGACCGGAAGCCTCAAGCACCGCCTGGCGCGCTCGCTGTTTTTGTACGGCTTATGCAACGGCTGGATCAAAGAAGGCACCACGATCATTGAATCCTCGTCGGGATCGACGGCTGTATCAGAAGCCTATTTTGCCCGCCTGCTCGGCCTGCCGTTTATCGCGGTAATGCCTTCCTGCACCGCGAAACGCAAAATTGAGCAGATTGAATTTTACGGCGGTCGCTGTCACTTCGTGGAAAGCGCCTGCGAAATTTATGAGGCCTCTGAAATGCTGGCCCGCGAACTGAACGGCCATTATATGGATCAGTTCACCTTCGCCGAACGCGCCACCGACTGGCGCGGCAATAACAATATCGCCGACAGCATTTTCCGCCAGATGCAGCACGAGCCAAACCCGGTTCCGGCGCATATCGTGATGAGCGCGGGCACTGGCGGCACCTCTGCCACCATCGGGCGCTACATTCGCTGTCAGGGGTATGACACGCAGTTAACGGTGGTTGATCCGCAGAACTCGGTGTTTCTGGACTTCTGGCAGCAGCGCGACAGCACGTTGCGCAGCCCGGTGGGTAGCAAAATTGAAGGGATCGGTCGCCCGCGCGTCGAGCCGTCGTTTATTCCTGACGTGGTCGACAACATGCTGCGCGTTCCGGATGCCGCGAGCGTCGCCACTGCACACTGGCTGGAAACTCAGCTCGGCCGTAAAGTGGGGGCTTCAACGGGCACCAATATGTGGGGAGCGTTGCAACTGGCCGCGCAGATGAGCAACGCTGGCCAGACCGGCTCGATTGTGACACTGCTGTGCGACAGCGGCGAACGCTATCTGGAAACCTACTACAACCCGCAGTGGGTCGCGGCCAATATCGGTGAACTGGCACCGTGGCAGTCGGCGCTGGCTGAACTCCTCGGGCAGTAATGTTTTTTGCCCGGCGGCATAAGCTCGCCGGGCGATGGCTAGCCGATCAGCAACAGGCAGGAGAGATCGTCCCCGGCGTTGATCATGTCGATCGCCTTGTTCATTCGCTGGTCGAGCGTCGATGAGTGCAACGTTTTCTCGGCCAGGCTTGCCAGAGTCTTCAGTACCAACGGTTGATCCACCTCCTCCGTCAGCGACTTCACGCTGAGCAGATGCTTGATGTAAAAATAGTCCAGCACCATACGATAAAACTGGCGCATGACGGTGGTGACATCGGTTCCCGGGAAGTGGCTGTGATAAATCTTGTAGAGCAGATAGTTGCGCAGCACGTGCGGGGCCGCCAGGCAGGAAGTCTGGCGTAGCGTCAGCCATTGCGCATCGATGGTGGCGAATTTCTCGCCCAGCGCCGCCCCGTCCTGCAGTTCTGCCACGTTAAGGAATTCCGCTACCTGCCGATGCCCCTGGGTGACATAGCCATCGCGGGAGGCATCATTGGCCACCAACGAGCCCAATACCGCCAGAGCACGCACTTTCAGCGCCAGTGACTGAGCAGACGGCTGGGCGGTTAACAGGCTCTCCCCGGTCTGCAAGTCAGTCAATAGCAGATGGTAATACGCTTGTGCCTCATCAAAGCGCTGATGCAGATTAAACTCGATGCGCTGCAGGTAGAGTATAAAGTGCGCCAGCGCCATCAGGTTTTCTTCGATATTGTGCGTTTGGGCCTGAATCAGGTTCCACGCAAACAGATGGATAACCTGGCTGACCTGACTTACCGGCTGACGTTGACCAATCAGATTGGTTTTGGCGTTCGCCAACAGCTGTTCACTCTCATGCTGCATCATGCTGTCAGCGTCAAACAGCACCAGCCTTGCCACTTCCGGACAGGACAGGGTCATCGAATGGCGTGTCTCATCGGCATAACGGCGGGTAATTCGCGGGTAGATTGCGCAGGTGGGCGACAGCGCTTGCTCCCCGAGTTCGCGTTGGACGCTACACAGCTTGTTCTCATCAATAAACGGGCACTGACCCTGTGTATCAAACGTAATCACGGAATAGTGATTCTTACCCTTGCGGGTTGGCCGGAGATGCGCTTTGGCGATGGATGAAATCTGGGTATTGTCGGCGTTCAGGTAGCGATGGTGGGTTTTCTTCTCAATAAAAATGTTCCAGCCCTGACAGCAGGAGATCAGGCATTCCGCGCCTACACACTTAAACCTTTCGACGAAAGCAGGTTTAATGACTTTATGAATTTGCATAATCTTTCTTCACATTCAAAAAGCGAAAAATAGCATGCGTATTCAGGATGCTGATAACGCCATCAGCGCGCGTTTCCGGGAGTAATTCAGTACGTCAGCCGCGGTAGAAAAGAAAAAAGCCAGACATCACAGGATGCCTGGCTCGCCGGAAGGGTCTCATTCATTCGGGGGAATAAGGGAGATGTGGTGTATCCAGCCAATGCGTTAAAAAGTGGGAAACCGCCTGATTCTGGCAGTGTCCGATAACCGGTAGGTGCGGTAACGCCGCTTTCAACTGCGGCATGGCGTTGCCCATGATCAGCCCTTTGCCAACCGATCCCAGCATTTCGCTGTCATTCATCGCATCACCAAATGCCATGCAGTCCGCCAAAGTCATACCCAGATGTTGGCTCAGGGTCGACAGCGCCGCGCCTTTGTTACAGCCTACCGGCAGCACCTCCAGGCACTCCACCGCCGAGAAGGTGAGATGGGCGCGAGCGCCTAACGCATCATTGAGCTGAATGCGCAGGCGGCTCAGATCCTGGTGATCGCCGCAGAAGCAGATCTTGGTGACCTCGTGTGCAGGCAGCCGTTTGAAATCACACAGCTGATAGCGGAAACCGCTGTAGACGTGGGCATGCAGTATTTCGGGGATATCCTTGTCCGTCAGCCAGCCGCGATCGTTAAAGACATGCATACTGGCCTGGGTGTCCCAGTGGCTATGGAGCACAAGATCCGCCACCTCAGGATCTAAATCGCTGCGGTGCAGGACATCCCCTTCCAGAGAGTGAATGCGCGTCCCGTTTCCGGTTATCAGGAATGCATCCAGCGAGAGGTTGCCAATTAAATGACGCATCTCGAGGACATGTCGACCGGTGGCAAACGTCAGGGTAATGTCCCGCTCATGCAGGCGCTTTAAGGTACTCAGCGTTTGCTCACCCAGGCGATGGTCGGGCATTAATAATGTCCCGTCCATATCAAATGCAGCCAGTCTTGCCATGTTCTTCCCCGGAAGTGTGATGAGTGTCGCTTGTGCGAAAGTATCGCCTGAGATATACGGAAGGAATAGTGAATGAATGATATTTATTGTTCCGGGTTTATTTAAGGACAGGCGATGCGCCAACTCAACCGACTGAATCAGTTCCAGCGCCTGTGGCAGCCCTCCGCAGGTGTGCCGCAGCAGATAACCGTCGCCGAACTGGCTGAGCGCTGTTTTTGCAGCGAGCGACACGTCCGCACGCTGCTGCGTCAGGCGCAGGATGCGGGCTGGCTACACTGGCAGGCGCAGTCCGGGCGCGGAAAACGTGGCACATTGACCTTTTACGTCACCCCCGACAGCTTGCGAAACGAGATGATGGAGCAGGCGCTGACGCTCGGGCAGCAACAAAATGCGCTGGAGCTGGCCCAGCTGGCGGCCCCCGAGCTGCGGGCGCTGCTGCACCCCTTTCTCGGCGGTCAATGGCAGAACAACACCCCGACGTTACGTATCCCGTACTATCGCCCGCTCGAGCCCCTGCATCCTGGTTTTTTACCCGGGCGCGCCGAACAGCATCTGGCCGGGCAGATATTCTCAGGCTTGACCCGATTCTCTCAAGGCCACGATGAGCCTGTGGGCGATTTAGCCCATCACTGGGAGGTGTCGGCCGACGGTTTGCGCTGGCAGTTTTACATTCGCTCTACACTGCACTGGCACAATGGCGATCCGGTAGATACCGCGCAGCTTCATCAACGTCTCGACATGCTGTTGAGCCTGCCCGCTCTGCGGACGCTGTTCGCCAGCGTGCAGCGCATTGACGTCACGCACGCCCAGTGTCTGACCTTTACGCTGGTTAAACCGGACTACTGGCTGGCGCACCGTCTGGCCAGCTATTGCAGCGTGCTGGCGCATCCGGATAACCCGACGCTCGGCACCGGGCCTTTCCGACTGAAAATCTTTGAACCGGAGCTGGTGCGCCTCGAAAGCCACAGCCGCTATCATCTGAGTCACCCGCTGTTACAAACCATCGAATACTGGATAACGCCGCAGCTATTTGAGCAGGATTTAGGCACCAGCTGCCGTCATCCGGTTCAACTGGCGATTGGCGAAGCGGACGACCTGCGCAAACTACGCCTGGTCAGCAACAGTATCAGCCTCGGCTTTTGCTATCTGACGCTGCGTAAAAGCCCACGTCTGACAACTGCGCAAGCACAAAAGCTGATTGCGCTGATTCACCGCAGTTCGCTGATGCAAACCCTGCCGCTAGATGAAAGCCTGATTACCCCCAGCCATGAACTGCTGCCAGGCTGGCGCATTCCGTTGGCGGAAGATACGTCCACGGTCACCTTCCCTGCTGCCCTGACGCTTATCTATCATCTGCCGGTGGAACTCCATACCATGGCAGAACAGCTCCGCCAGGCGCTGGCGGAAAAGGGTTGCGAACTGACGGTCATTTTCCACGATGCCAAAACCTGGGACAACTGTCCTGACCTGGCGAAGGCCGATGTGATAATGGGAGACAGGCTGATTGGCGATACGCCTGAATATACGCTCGAGCAATGGTTGCGCTGCGATCCTCTGTGGCCACATACCCTTAGTGCCGCGCAGTACGCCCATCTTCAGGCCACGCTCGACGCGGTTCAGTCGCAGAAAAACACGGCTTCGCGCCATGCCGCCTTACAAAACGTCTTTCATCATCTGATGGAAAATGCCGTTCTGACGCCGTTGTTTAACTATCAGTACAAAATCAGTGCCCCGCCGGGCGTGAACGGTATTCGCCTTAACGCCCGTGGCTGGTTTGATTTTACGGAGGCCTGGCTGCCCGCTTCGACCAACGCATAAAGCATGTCTTGTAGCTGGTCGACGTCGCCCACAGGCGCTACCATAGTGTTTTCTTCAATATCGACAGGATTTACTATGAAACGCGCCGTTGTGGTCTTTAGCGGAGGACAGGACTCCACTACTTGTCTGGTTCAGGCTTTACAGCAGTATGACGAAGTGCACTGCGTGACGTTTGATTATGGCCAGCGCCATCGCGCGGAGATTGATGTGGCGCGGGAACTGGCACTGAAACTCGGCGCACGTGCGCATAAGGTGCTGGACGTGACGCTGTTGAATGAACTGGCGGTGAGCAGCCTGACCCGCGACAGCATTCCGGTTCCTGACTATGAACCTGAGGCCAACGGCATTCCAAATACCTTTGTGCCGGGCCGTAACATTCTGTTCTTAACTCTGACCGCAATTTACGCTTATCAGGTTAAAGCGGAAGCGGTGATCACCGGCGTGTGTGAGACCGACTTCTCCGGCTACCCGGACTGCCGCGATGAGTTTGTTAAAGCGCTCAATCATGCGGTGAACCTGGGCATGGCGAAAGATATCCGCTTTGAAACGCCGCTGATGTGGCTTGATAAAGCACAAACGTGGGCGCTCGCCGATTACTGGGGCCATCTTGATAGGGTTCGCAGCGAAACCCTCACCTGCTACAACGGTATTAAAGGCGACGGCTGTGGGCATTGCGCGGCCTGTTCCCTGCGGGCCAACGGCCTGAACCATTACCTGGCGGATAAAGCCGGGGTGATGGCCGCCATGAAGGCGAAAACCGGACTGAAATAAAGGCGCTACCCCGGCGGTGAATGGCTTGCCGGGGTTATCATGATGGTTACTCGACCATCGCTTCCAGGTGTTCCCGCAGTTCCCCTTCCAGCGCCAGTGCTTTTTGCGTTTTCAAATCAATACAGACAAAGGTGATCAGCGCGTCTGCCACCACCTGGCCTTCAGGCTCCAGCGTCACCACCTGACTCAGTACGCCGCTTTTCCCGTTGAGTTGCTGCACTTTGCTGGTCACCGTCAGCAGGTCACCCAGCACCGCCGGGCGGCGATAGTTGATGTTGATATTCACCACCACAAACGCGATGTGATGACGGCTCATCCACTGAAAACCCTCACTGCTTTCCAGCCCATCCCAACGGGCTTCTTCGAGGAACTCGAGATAGCGAGCGTTATTAACGTGTTGATAAACATCCAGGTGATATCCACGAACTTTAATTTGAGTCTGCATAGCGCCATAGCCTTTGTTATTTATAGAGTCAGAGGTCGCACACTGGTACGACCTCTTTAGTCTGGCATTTTTTTGCTACTGTGCAAACTTCCCGTGCGGTCAGAGCATCAGATGTGAAAGATTTCTTTCGACCAATGCACCACCCATTCCGGGCACCTGGCGGAGATCGTCAAGGGTTTTAAACGGGCCATACTCTTCGCGATAGCTGACGATGGCCTGCGCTTTTTTGAGGCCGACGCCATTCATTGCCTGAGCCAGTTCCTCGGCGCTGGCGGTGTTGATGCTGACCTTGTCGCCAGAGTTTTTGTCCTGAGGGAGTGAGGCGCTGCTTTTGTCAGTTGCAGTCGGTGGCGTTGCCGTGGTTTTCGATTCCGCCTGCGCTTTGCCTGAAGAGGTTGCCGCATAAGCGTGTGAGCCGAGCCCGGTAAAGGCGACGGTAAGAACGAGTAGTAATGTTTTGATTCCTGATTTCATGCTGTTATCTCCTTGTTGGTTGACAGCGAAGCCACCTTATCCAGCCGGAGTGAACAGTACAAAAGGCAAAGATCAAAATTGGAAAAGGCCGCGAAAGCGGCCTTTGAATATTGCAGTGCGTTACTAAAATCTGCGAGCGTGCTCGACGTTATTGCTGTTGTTCCGCAATACTGCCCAGCTTGATTTTCGCTTCTTTACGCAGGTTCGCCATCAGCGCTTCGAAAGCGACCTGAGCGTTGTTCTGGGTGATACCCTGCACCATCGCTTTCTTCTGTGCTTCCGGCATGGTGCCATCTTTCACTTCGTCCACAGACAGCAGAACCACGTTACCCTGCATATCTGCTCCGACGCCGTAGCTCGGTTTGTCTTTCTGCGGCAGTGGCAGCGTGAACGCGGTCTGGCTCAGCGGATCCTGATCCGTACGGCTCAGGGTTTTCGCTTCACCGAAGCTCAGGTTCGCGGCTTTCATCGCCTCATCACCTTTACCCGCTTTCAGGGAAGCCAGCACCTTCTCTGCGGTCACGTTCGCTTCCTGCACCGCTTTGGTGTGCTTCACGATGTCAGTCACCTGCGCTTTGACTTCAGCCAGCGGTTTCACGGATTCCGCTTTGTGTTCGCTGACACGCAGAACAAACGCACGATCGCCGTCAACGGTGATGATGTCAGAGTTGCTACCCGGCGTGCCGTTTTGCCCGACCAGACCGCCGTTAAAGATGGCATCAGACACCGGTTTGAAGTTCAGCTCTTCCGGCAGATTGTCGTGACCGAACCAGCCGGTCTCAACCACTTTGATACCGGAAACCTGGGATGCACCTGCCAACGATTCGTTATCGTTGCTGGCGGCATCACTCACTTTCTGCTGCATCGCATAGTAGGCGTCCAGCGCTTTTTCCTGTTTCACTTTCGCGGCGATTTGATCGTGAACTTCAGTCAGCGGTTTCACTTTAGCGGCTTCGCTGTCATCAAGACGCGCCACCAGGAAACCCACAGAAGATTTGATAACGCCTGACAGTTGCCCTTTCTCTTTCAGGCCCGCATTTTTCAGCTCATCCGGCGTGGTGGATGCTTCCAGCCAGCCCATATCGCCACCGTTTTTGGCAGAGATAATGTCAGTAGATTTCGCTTTTGCCACGTCAGCAAAGTTCGCGCCTTTGTTGATTTCATCCAGCGCCGCTTTCGCTTCAGCTTCGGTTTTGGTCTGAATCACGCTGTAACGTACGCGCTGCGGCTGAGTGTATTGATCCTGATGCTGATCGTAGTAGGACTGGATCTCGCTATCAGAAGCCGTTTCCTGCAGGCTTGCGGCGTCCATTTTAATGTAGCTGACGCGGAACTGCTCTGGCGCCACGAACTGGTTTTTATGCTGCTCGTAGTAGCTGGTGATTTCCTGATCGCTAACCTGTTGCTTCGCAGCCAGCGCGTTCACATCCAGGGTCGCTTCACGCACGATGCGCTGCTGAGAAACCAGCGCGGCCAGTTCGTCAGTCTCGCCAGGGAGCATGAATTCAGACCCGACGATGGCGTTAATCAGCTGCTGAGTGACCAGCTGGTTGCGCAGCGCCTGAGCGTACTGGTCTGTCGTCATGCCCATTTGGCCAACGATACCGCTGAAACGCTGGTTATCGAATTTACCGTTAGCCTGGAATGCCTGAGTTTTGAAGATTGCGTCTTTCACCTGCGCATCGCTGATGCCCAGATTGAGGTGTTTTGCGTACTGATCGAGCAGAGATTCGTCGATAAGACGGTTGAGAACCTGCTGGCGCATGGTTTTCATGTAGTTTTCGTTGGAAGCCAACTCAGAGAACTGATCGCCCAACTGCTGCTGCATGCGGTTTCTTTCGCTGGCAACGGCATTTTCATACTGTGCACGGCCAATTTCCTGGCCATTCACTTTCGCGGCGTAATCTGCGTTACCGCCAATCAGGTAGCCGCTCACGCCGGTCAAAATGAACGACACGATAATGATACCGAAAATAATCTTGAGTACGACGCTATTCGCAGCCGTACGTAAGGAGTCCATCATGGTGTAACAACGCTCCGCTGTAAGTGACTATATACCTCGCACAGCATAGCATGAGAGCCGCCGCGCGTGAGGGCGTATTGTGACAGGAAACCAGTCTATTTGTCAGTCTACTACGCGTCTAAAGTCGCATAAAGTCAGGCTGGAGGAATAAAAAAAGGCACATCTTTTGATGCGCCCTTGTACTTTGTCACATTCCCGGGGAGGGAAAGCGATCAGTTTACCGCGTCTTTCAGTGCTTTACCTGCACGGAAACCCGGCACTTTGGCAGCGGCGATGGTGATCTCTTTACCTGTCTGCGGGTTGCGACCAGTACGGGCAGCACGCTCTTTAACAGCAAAAGTACCAAAACCAACCAGTGCAACGTCATCTCCAGCCTGCAGAGACTCGGTAACGGAAGCGATTAAAGCGTCTAACGCACGTCCAGCAGCAGCTTTAGAGATATCCGCACCTGCAGCAATTTTGTCAATCAGTTGAGATTTATTCACTATTCTCTTCCTCTCTTTATAATTTATATCGCACTGGAATCCTTCGCAATGCGACGGCGCAGCAGTTATATCAGGAGTGTCATGCCCTTACAACACCCGTTGTCTATGACATACCCAACCAGCAATCTAAATTAGCTATACAAAAAAAGGCTGGCAAGTGCGAAATCACCTGCCAGCCCTGTTTTTATTAACGCTCTTTGCGCGAAGTCACTATTTTGCGGTCACAACCTGCATGCCATAAGGCGCATTCTGCAGCGCAAGCGCCAGAACTTCCTCAATTCGCTTAACCGGATGGATATCCAGGTCGGCAATCACGTTATCAGGAATCTCTTCCAAATCGCGTTTATTTTCGTCAGGAATCAGAACTGTCTTAATCCCACCACGGTGAGCCGCCAGCAGTTTTTCCTTCAGACCGCCGATCGGCAGAACCTGACCACGCAGCGTAATTTCGCCGGTCATGGCGACATCAGCGCGTACCGGGTTACCGGTCAGACAAGATACCAGCGCGGTACACATCGCAATACCCGCACTTGGACCGTCTTTCGGCGTTGCCCCTTCCGGTACGTGAACGTGGATGTCGCGTTTTTCGTAGAAGTCGCCGTTGATGCCGAGCTTCTCTGCACGCGCACGTACCACGGTCAGCGCCGCCTGGATGGATTCCTGCATCACTTCACCCAGCGAGCCGGTGTAGGTCAGTTTGCCTTTACCCGGAACGCAGGCGGTTTCGATGGTCAACAGGTCGCCACCTACTTCGGTCCACGCCAGACCCGTCACCTGACCCACGCGGTTTTCGCTGTCTGCACGACCATAGTCGAAGCGCTGTACACCGAGATAGTCATGGAGATTGTCTCCATTGATCTCAATGTGTTTCAGCGTTTTGTCCAGCAACAGCTGTTTGACCGCTTTGCGGCACAGCTTGGAGATTTCACGCTCCAGACTACGCACCCCGGCTTCACGCGTGTAGTAGCGAATGATGCTGATAATGGCGCTATCGTCGACCGTAATTTCGCTTGGTTTCAGCGCGTTACGCTCAATCTGTTTTGACAACAGATGACGTTTGGCAATGTTCAGCTTCTCGTCTTCGGTGTAACCGGACAGACGAATGACTTCCATACGATCCAACAGCGGTGCCGGAATGTTCATGGAGTTAGACGTCGCGACAAACATCACGTCACTGAGGTCGTAATCGACTTCCAGATAGTGATCGTTAAACGCCACGTTCTGTTCTGGATCAAGCACTTCCAGCAGAGCAGACGCTGGGTCGCCGCGCATGTCGGACGACATTTTGTCGATTTCATCCAGCAGGAAAAGCGGGTTTTTAACGCCTACTTTCGCCATTTTCTGGATGAGTTTGCCCGGCATAGAACCGATGTAGGTCCGGCGGTGACCGCGAATTTCCGCTTCGTCACGCACGCCGCCCAGCGCCATACGGATATATTTACGTCCGGTGGCTTTGGCAATCGACTGACCCAGAGAAGTTTTACCCACCCCTGGAGGCCCAACCAGGCACAGAATCGGCCCTTTGAGCTTGTTCACGCGGCTCTGGACTGCGAGATACTCAAGGATGCGGTCTTTCACGCGTTCCAGACCGTAGTGGTCGGTATCGAGGATCTCTTGCGCCTGACGCAGGTCTTTTTTGACTTTGCTGCGTGCGGTCCATGGAACCTGCACCATCCAGTCAATGTAGCCACGCACGACGGTGGCTTCAGCCGACATCGGCGACATCATTTTCAGCTTCTGCAGCTCAGCTTCAGCCTTCTCTTTTGCCTCTTTCGGCATTTTAGAGGCGTCAATTTTACGCTTCAGCGCTTCGTTTTCGTCCGGCGCATCGTCCATCTCGCCGAGTTCTTTCTGAATGGCCTTCATTTGCTCGTTCAGATAGTACTCACGCTGGGATTTCTCCATCTGCTTTTTAACGCGGTTGCGAATGCGTTTCTCAACCTGCAGCAGATCGATTTCCGATTCCATCATCGCCATCAGGTATTCCAGACGTTCGTTGATGTCGGACATTTCCAGCACAGACTGCTTATCAGACAGCTTAAGCGGCATGTGTGCGGCGATGGTGTCCGCCAGACGCGCAGGATCGTCGATGCTATTGAGCGACGTCAGCACTTCCGGTGGGATTTTCTTGTTGAGCTTGATATAGCCTTCAAACTGGCTAATGGCCGTGCGGACCAATACTTCCTGCTCACGCTCGTCGATAGCCGGAGACTCGAGGTATTCCGCTTTCGCCGAGAAATGTTCACCGTCGTCAGACAGCGCGGAAATACGCGCACGCTGCAGGCCCTCAACCAACACTTTAACCGTGCCGTCAGGGAGTTTCAGCATCTGCAAAATAGAGGCCACGGTCCCGACGGTGAAAAGATCGTTTACACCCGGCTCATCCGTTGACGCGTCTTTCTGAGCAACCAGCATGATTTTTTTATCATGGTCCATGGCCGCTTCCAGACAACGGATAGATTTTTCCCGCCCTACAAATAAGGGAATGACCATGTGCGGATAAACCACCACATCGCGCAATGGCAATACGGGGATTTCAATGCGTTCAGAACGCTCAGGATTCATAGAGCTCTCTCTTAGTTTAATGTCCGCCAGGTAGTCAATGGCGACACTGTGCTTCACGCCATCGTTAACATGTAATCCAGTATATGGGGATGTTTCCCACACATTCAACGGCAGGAATACAGGAAAAGTAAAAGGGGGATAAAATATCCCCCTTTTAGTTAAATGACTGAGTGAATTGGTTAATTATTCACCAGAAGCCTGCTGAGTTTCGGTCGCACCGTAAATCAGCAGCGGCTTGGTTTGCCCTTCGATGACGGACTCGTCGATAACCACTTTCTCAACGTCTTCCATCGATGGAAGGTCGTACATGGTATCGAGCAGTGCCGCTTCGACGATGGAACGCAGACCACGGGCACCGGTTTTACGGGCCATCGCCTTACGCGCAATCGCATCCAGCGCTTCGTCACGGAACTCTAAATCCACGCCTTCAAGGCTGAACAGCGCTTGGTACTGCTTGGTCAGCGCATTTTTCGGCTCTTTCAGAATCTGAATCAGCGCGTCTTCGCTCAGTTCATTGAGGGTAGCAACGACCGGCAGACGACCGATGAATTCAGGGATCAGACCAAATTTGATCAGGTCACCCGGTTCAACCTGCTCCAGCAGTTCGCCTTCGTTCGCCTTTTCGGATTTCGCTTTCACCGTCGCACCAAAACCAATACCAGAACCGGTTTCTACGCGGTTGGCGATCACTTTATCGAGACCGGCAAACGCGCCGCCACAGATAAAGAGGATCTTCGAGGTATCAACCTGCAGGAATTCCTGCTGCGGATGCTTACGGCCACCCTGCGGTGGAACGGCGGCAACGGTGCCTTCGATGAGCTTCAGCAAGGCCTGCTGTACGCCTTCGCCGGACACATCACGGGTAATCGACGGGTTATCCGATTTACGGGAAATTTTGTCGATTTCATCGATGTAAACAATCCCGCGCTGCGCTTTCTGCACGTCGTAATCGCACTTCTGCAGCAGTTTCTGGATGATGTTTTCTACATCTTCACCAACATAACCGGCTTCGGTCAGCGTGGTGGCATCGGCCATCGTGAACGGGACATCCAGCAGGCGCGCCAGCGTTTCCGCCAGCAGCGTTTTACCGGAACCGGTCGGGCCAATCAGCAGAATGTTACTTTTGCCAAGCTCAACGCCGTTACTGGTATCGCCGTTACGCAGACGTTTGTAGTGGTTATAAACCGCAACAGCCAGCACTTTTTTCGCCCGTTCCTGACCGATAACATAATCGTCCAGGTGATGGCGGATTTCATGCGGCGTCGGCAGAGCACTACGTTCACGATGCGGGGCCACTTCTTTAATTTCTTCGCGAATGATGTCGTTACATAAGTCAACGCATTCGTCGCAGATATACACGGACGGCCCGGCGATCAGCTTACGCACTTCGTGCTGGCTTTTGCCGCAAAAAGAGCAATACAACAGTTTGCCTGAACCATCTTTGCGTTTATCTGTCATGAGTACAAACCTCTTTCTAAGTTCTTTGTGCCGCACATGACGACGCAAATGCCAGTTTAACGGAATGCCGCCACCTTCAGTATAGCGGCACTCGACGCAGTGGCATTATTTACGATGGGTCAAAATGGAGTCGACCAGACCGTACTCAACTGCTTCAGAAGCAGCAAGGAAGCGGTCACGCTCGGTGTCGCGCTCAATCTGCTCAAGAGATTGACCCGTGTGTTGCGCCATAAGTTCATTCATGCGCGCTTTAACTTTCAGGATTTCTCTGGCGTGGATTTCGATATCCGTCGCCTGGCCCTGGTAGCCGCCTAGCGGCTGGTGAATCATCACGCGGGAGTTCGGCAGGCAGAAACGCTTGCCCTTCGCCCCTGCGGTCAACAGGAATGCACCCATTGAACATGCCTGCCCCATACAAATGGTGCTGACATCTGGCTTGATGAATTGCATGGTGTCATAGATTGACATCCCAGCAGTGATGACGCCGCCCGGTGAGTTGATGTACAGATAAATGTCTTTTTCCGGGTTTTCCGCTTCCAGAAACAGCATCTGCGCCACAATCAGGTTCGCCATGTGGTCTTCCACCTGGCCGGTCAGAAAGATAACGCGCTCCTTGAGCAGACGGGAGTAGATATCAAAAGAACGTTCACCGCGTGAGGTCTGTTCGATGACCATTGGCACCAGGGCCATATGGGGTGCAAAGTTATCTCGTTCGCCACTGTATGACATGTCCGTCTCCTGGATATAAAGTGAAAAGACCTGCTGTACTGATTGTAACCTTGCGGACGGATCGTCAGCCAGTCAATGTAATGCTATCCCTTGTTATGGGGATCAAACTACCCTATTTCAAGCATAACAATATTTTGCTGTTACGCTAACACCGAAACGCCGTTTTGGCACGTATCGTCCTCTATTACAGCAATAAAAAAACCCGTTACCAAAGGGCAACGGGTTTTTTGCTCAAACTTTAAACCGTGAGGGCGTTAATTACGCCTGCTGGTTCATCAGTTCGTTGAAAGAAGTCGCTTTTTCAGACACTTTCGCTTTGTTCAGAACGGCTTCAACAGCCTGCTCTTCCAGAGCTACGTTGCGCATGTTGTCCATCAGCTCTTTGTTTTTGCTGTAGAACTCGATAACTTCTTTCGGATCTTCGTACGCAGAAGCCATCTCTTCGATCAGGCCTTTAACGCGCTCTTCGTCAGCTTTCAGCTCGTTGGTGCGAATCACTTCGCCCAGCAGCAGACCAACGACAACACGGCGTTTAGCCTGCTCTTCGAACAGTTCGCGTGGCAGTTCCATAGCCTGTTTGGCGTTGCCACCAAAACGCTGTGCAGCCTGCTGACGCAGTACGTCGATTTCGCCGTCGATCAGGGCCGCAGGAACGTCGATGTTGTTGGCGTTAACCAGACCTTCGATCGCCTGAGACTTGATGCGGTTTTTCACAGCGCCTTTCAGCTCGCGCTCCATGTTTTTACGCACTTCAGCGCGCAGACCGGCAACGGAACCATCTTCAACGCCGAAACGTTTGATGAATTCTTCAGTCAGTTCAGGCAGCTCACGCTCTTCCACTTTCTTCAGGTTGATGGCGAATTTCGCCGCTTTACCTTTCAGGTTTTCAGCGTGGTACTCTTCAGGGAAGGTCACGTCGATGGTGAACTCTTCGCCTGCTTTGTGGCCTTTGATACCGTCTTCAAAGCCTGGGATCATACGACCCTGGCCCATTGCCAGTACGAAATCGGTCGCTTTGCCGCCTTCGAACTCTTCACCATCAACGGAACCGGAGAAGTCAACGGTCACGCGATCTTCATCAGCAACAGCGCCGTCTTTATCTTTCCAGGTCGCCTGCTGCTTGCGCAGAGTGTCCAGCATGCCGTCAACGTCAGCGTCGGTCACTTCAACAACCGGTTTTTCAACTTCGATTGCGTCCAGACCCTGCAGCTCAACTTCTGGGTACACTTCGAACTCAACAGAGTAAGTGAAGTCTTCATCCTGTTTGTACTCGCCCGGAACATAGGTCGGGGAGCCTGCTGGATTGATTTTCTCTTTGATGATCGCATCAACGAAGTTGCGGCTCATCAGGTCACCCAGCACGTCCTGGCGAACAGAGGCGCCATAACGCTGAGCAACAACATTCATCGGTACTTTCCCTTTACGGAAACCGTCGATGCGAACTTTTTTCGCTACGTTGACCAGCTCGCTTTTTACAGCGTTTTCGATGCTGTCAGCAGCGATAGTAATCGTTACACGGCGGCCAAGGCCCTGAGTGGTTTCAACTGAAACTTGCATCTTGTTACCTCAAAAAAATCACTAGTGCTCGGTCAACTCTGGAAGCACGTATCGATGGCTTCGCAGAACCGGGATGTTCGCTTCAATGCAGAAGTACAATCCCTGTTGCCAGAATCATCCCGAAGACATTCCGAAAATAAGACGCAGCATTATAGCGGCATCACAGTAGTGAGTCGAGAACGGGAATGGCGCAGGGATGCGCCATTTTTCACAGTTTTGCGGTAATTTTGCCCCACAAAATGCGTTGCTCGCTCAAAATCCGAACAAAACAAAACGGCCCGCAGGCCGTTTCTCATTTAATCTGTACGCAACATACTGGAAAAGTTCCGGCAGTTGCAAATGCGAATTTTACGCGATACTGCCTGCGCCGCGACATGGCGGGGAGGCAAAAACAGTATCCTGCAACCCTTCCCACTCCTTCACGGTGTAGGTGTGCAGCGCCAGCGCATGCACGGTAGTGGACAATTCAGCGGTTAAGGTGCCGTAAATCATTCGGTGACGATTCAGAAAACGTTCTCCGGCAAAGCGATCGCTGACCAGCACCACTTTAAAGTGACTTTCGGAGCCGGCCGGGACATTGTGGCGATAACTTTCGTCCACCACTTCGAGGAATAAGGGTTCAAAGGCTGCCCTTAATTTTTGTTCTATCTGTTCACGTATCATCATGAATTTACTCCTTCGACAACGCTGAGATGCCGCCCTTCCCTTTAAATGTTAGCCGCTTTTACCGTTTCCATTACATCAAGACAACAAAAATTTAGCTTTCGTCTTTTTTTCTCAGTCAAATGGATGAACTTTACGGACTCCTCTGAGGGATCCTTCGCAAAAAAGAGGTCGAAATCGTACTTGCGCTCAGAAAACATTCAACACGATGAATTTACATGCGTTGCCCACTTCCCCTCGCCGATGGCGATGTTATGATGGCGAGAATTTTTCGCCCGTTGAACCACAGTGACGCTGAGAGTCTGAACATGTTAAAAAAAATCCTCTTCCCGTTGGTTGCGATGTTTATGCTGGCCGGTTGTGCCAAGCCGCAGACCACGATTGATGTTTCCCCAAAAATCACCCTGCCTTCACAGGATCCAAGCCTGATGGGTGTAACCGTCAGCATCAACGGCGCGGATCAGCGTCCGGACCAGGCGCTGGCGAAAGTGACCCGCGATAACCAGCTGGTGACCCTGACCGCTTCCCGTGATCTGCGTTTCCTGCTGCAGGAAGTGCTTGAGAAGCAGATGACCGCGCGCGGTTACATGGTGGGACCTAACGGTGCCGTTGATCTGCAAATCATCGTCAACAATCTGTATGCCGACGTGACGCAGGGTAATGTCCGTTACAACATCGCGACCAAAGCTGACATCGCTATCATCGCTACCGCCAAGAACGGTAACAAGATGACTAAAAACTACCGCGCAAGCTATCAGGTTGAAGGGGCGTTCACCGCCAACAATCAGAACATTGCCAATGCGGTTAACAGCGTGCTGACGGATACCATTTCCGATATGGCGCAGGACACCAGCGTCCACGACTTCATCAAACAGAACGCGCGTTAAGTTAATACTGACCCGGCCAAGTCGCCGGGTCAGTTACCTATTGCCATGCCTAATCACTACTTTCGTTTCTTCCAGCAACCAAAATCAGCCATTCTGCTGATACTCGGTTTCGCCTCCGGTTTACCGCTGGCGCTCACCTCCGGTACGCTTCAGGCGTGGATGACCGTTGAGAATATCGATCTTAAAACCATTGGTTTTTTCTCTCTTGTCGGCCAGGCCTACGTCTTTAAATTCCTCTGGTCGCCAATGATGGACCGCTATACGCCGCCGTTCTTAGGGCGTCGTCGTGGTTGGTTGCTGACCACGCAGGTTCTGTTATTACTCTCCATTGCGGCCATGGGCTTCCTTGAACCCTCCTCGCAGCTACGCTGGATGGCGGCACTCGCGGTCGTCATTGCCTTCTGCTCTGCTTCGCAAGACATCGTCTTCGATGCCTGGAAAACCGACGTGCTCCCGCCGGAAGAGCGCGGTACTGGCGCGGCCATCAGCGTGCTCGGCTATCGTCTGGCTATGCTGGTGTCCGGTGGACTGGCGCTGTGGCTGGCGGATCAGTGGCTGGGCTGGCAGGCCATGTACTGGCTGATGGCCGCCCTGATGATCCCGTGCATCATCGCCACCCTTTTCGCGCCTGAACCGAGCGACGTCATTCCGGCCCCCAAAACGCTGGAACAGGCGGTGGCCGAGCCGCTGCGTGATTTCTTTGGCCGTAATAATGCGTGGCTGATTCTGCTGCTGATTGTCCTTTATAAGCTCGGCGATGCCTTTGCGATGAGCCTGACCACCACCTTCCTTATTAGAGGGGTGGGTTTTGACGCAGGTGAAGTCGGCGTTGTGAATAAAACGCTTGGGCTATTTGCCACCATCCTCGGGGCATTGTACGGCGGCGTGCTGATGCAACGTTTATCGCTGTTCCGGGCATTGCTGATATTCGGCATATTGCAAGGCGCGTCGAATGCCGGTTACTGGCTACTGTCGATTACTGACAAAAGCATGCTGAGCATGGGCACCGCAGTCTTTTTCGAAAACCTGTGCGGGGGGATGGGGACATCGGCGTTTGTCGCCTTATTAATGACGCTGTGCAATAAGTCCTTCTCGGCGACGCAGTTTGCGTTGCTGTCGGCACTCTCTGCGGTCGGTCGGGTGTATGTCGGGCCGATCGCCGGTTGGTTTGTTGAAGCCCACGGCTGGCCAACGTTCTATTTGTTCTCGGTTTTCGCCGCCATTCCAGGGCTGTTACTGCTGCTGCTGTGTCGGCAAACGCTGGAATACACCTGGCAGAGTGAAAGCTTTATGCCGCGCACCGAATTTAAAGCCGGGTATTCTGTGGCGCTGAAGATCCTCGGCATTGGCTGTTTGATTCTGGGTGTCTGGCTGATGTTACTGATTCTGAATGCGCTCGACCTGACCGCCTTCTCCTTCCTGACTGGCCTGCTCGAAATCGGCGCCGTGATAGCCATTTTCGGCATCGTTTTGGGCGGCGTTCTTGATGCGCTGGCATTACGGAAAACCCATCTGGCATGAACAAGAAATAATCGAATACGCCGTTGTAGTTACTTCCAGTAATTATAACGGCGTTGTTTTATTCTTTTTTTTCCGATTGTTATTTTGTGCGTTATATAAATTCGGAAATTACTGGCGCCTTTTGAGTTTCGGCATATTTCCTTAACCGATTCAGCTAATGACGGATTATTTTTTTGTTTTTGTCATGTCGTTAACTTGATAATTAATTGTTAATCAATTGTGCCTTTTTAGCATTGTTTATACTCATTCCCAGAGAAACTCTCTCATTCCTTCCCGTTTGGTTATAACCCCGGCGTAATGCGCTATCCGCCTGGATTTTGGACACAATCAGCAACATCTGTGACAGGCCCGGCAGAACCCGGTAACACCCCAAAGACACTTCCTCAATCATGTTTACAGTAATGTAACCTTCCCGTAAAATGCCCCCACACTTTAAACGCCACCAAATCCCGTGGAATTGAGGTCGTTACATGAGACTCAGGAAATACAATAAAAGTTTGGGATGGTTGTCATTAATCGCAGGCACTGTTTTACTCAGTGGCTGTGATTCTGCGCTACTTGACCCCAAAGGACAGATTGGACTGGAGCAACGTTCGCTGATACTGACGGCATTTGGCCTGATGTTAATCGTCGTGATTCCCGCCGTCTTGATGGCTGTTGGTTTCGCCTGGAAATACCGTGCGAGCAACAAAGATGCGAAGTATAGCCCTAACTGGTCACACTCCAATAAAGTGGAAGCTGTGGTCTGGACGGTGCCTATCCTTATCATCCTGTTCCTTGCCGTGTTGACCTGGAAAACCACTCACGCGCTTGAGCCTAGCAAACCGCTGGCCCATGACGAGAAGCCAATCACTATCGAAGTGGTTTCCATGGACTGGAAATGGTTCTTCATTTATCCGGAGCAGGGCATTGCGACCGTTAACGAAATCGCTTTCCCGGCGAACGTTCCGGTTCAGTTCAAAGTCACCTCCAATTCCGTGATGAACTCGTTCTTTATCCCGCGTCTGGGAAGCCAGATTTATGCGATGGCCGGTATGCAGACAAACCTGCATCTGATTGCCAACGAAGCGGGCACCTACGACGGTATCTCCGCCAGCTACAGTGGCAAGGGCTTCTCTGGTATGAAGTTCAAAGCAACTGCAACACCTGACCGCGCTACGTTCGACCAGTGGGTCGCGAAGGTGAAACAGTCTCAGAGCACCATGAACGATATGGACGCTTACGAGAAACTGGCTGCGCCGAGCGAGTACAACAAGGTGGAATATTTCTCCAGCGTGAAACCCGATTTGTTTAAAGACGTTATTAACAAATACATGGGTCACGGTCACATGGACATGAGCCAACCCGCCGGTGAGCACGCCTCACACGAAGGGATGGAAGGCATGGACATGAGCCACGCGGAAACCGCTCACTAAGGGGCCGAGGAAGAAAACGATGTTCGGAAAATTGACACTGGATGCAGTGCCCTACCATGAACCCATTATCGTGGTTACGGTGGCTGCAATTATCATCGGTGGTGCGGCCCTGCTGGGCCTGATCACTTACTTCGGTAAGTGGAGCTACCTTTGGAAAGAGTGGCTAACTTCGGTTGACCACAAAAAACTGGGCGTGATGTACTGCCTCGTCGGTATCGTGATGCTGATTCGTGGCTTCGCAGATGCCATCATGATGCGTAGCCAGCAGGTTCTTGCCTCGGCGGGTGAAGCCGGCTTCTTGCCACCTCACCACTACGATCAGATCTTTACCGCCCACGGCGTTATCATGATCTTCTTCGTAGCGATGCCATTGGTTATCGGCCTGATGAACGTGGTTGTCCCTCTGCAGATCGGCGCACGCGACGTTGCGTTCCCGTTCCTGAACAACCTCAGCTTCTGGTTCACCGTTGTCGGTGTGATTCTGGTTAACCTGTCTCTCGGTGTGGGCGAGTTCGCACAGACCGGCTGGCTGGCCTATCCGCCGCTGTCAGGCATTGAGTACAGTCCCGGCGTCGGGGTAGATTACTGGATCTGGGCACTTCAGCTCTCCGGTATTGGTACTACGCTGACCGGTATCAACTTCTTCGTGACCATTATCAAGATGCGTGCGCCTGGCATGACCATGTTCAAGATGCCGGTATTTACCTGGGCCTCTCTGTGCGCAAACATCCTGATTATCGCTTCATTCCCGATCCTGACCGTCACCATCGCGCTGCTGACACTTGACCGTTACCTCGGTACCCATTTCTTCACCAACGAAATGGGCGGCAACATGATGATGTACATCAACCTGATCTGGGCCTGGGGCCATCCGGAAGTGTACATTCTGGTTCTGCCAGTCTTCGGTGTGTTCTCTGAAGTTGCAGCAACCTTCTCGCGTAAGCGTCTGTTTGGTTACACCTCTCTGGTGTGGGCAACCGTGTGTATTACCGTTCTGTCGTTCATCGTTTGGCTGCACCACTTCTTCACCATGGGTGCGGGCGCGAACGTAAACGCCTTCTTCGGTATTGCCACCATGATCATCGCAATCCCTACCGGGGTTAAGATTTTCAACTGGCTGTTCACCATGTACCAGGGGCGTATCGTGTTCCATTCTGCGATGCTGTGGACCATCGGCTTTATCGTGACCTTCTCGGTTGGCGGTATGACCGGCGTTCTGCTGGCGGTGCCGGGTGCGGACTTCGTACTCCACAACAGTCTGTTCCTGATTGCCCACTTCCATAACGTAATCATCGGTGGTGTGGTGTTCGGTTGCTTCGCAGGGATCACCTACTGGTGGCCAAAAGCGTTCGGCTTCACGCTGAACGAAACCTGGGGCAAACGCGCATTCTGGTTCTGGATCATCGGCTTCTTCGTCGCATTTATGCCGCTGTACGTGCTGGGCTTCATGGGTATGACCCGTCGCCTGAGCCAGCAGATTGACCCGCAGTTCCACCCAATGCTGGTTGTGGCTGCGTGCGGTGCAGCACTGATTGCCTGCGGTATCCTGTGTCAGCTGATTCAGTACTACGTCTCTATTCGCGACCGCGAACAGAACCGTGACCTGACCGGTGACCCATGGGGTGGCCGTACGCTGGAGTGGGCAACCTCCTCTCCTCCGCCGTTCTACAACTTTGCCCACGTACCGCACATTCATGAGCGTGACGCGTTCTGGGAAATGAAAGAGAAAGGCGAAGCGTACCAAAAACCGGCTGGCTATGAAGAAATCCATATGCCGAAAAACAGCGGTGCAGGTATCGTCATTGCTGCCTTCGCAACGATATTCGGTTTTGCCATGATCTGGCATATCTGGTGGATGGCGATCGTTGGTTTCCTCGGCATCGTTATCAGCTGGATTGTGAAGAGCTTCGACGAGGACGTGGATTACTACGTACCTGTTGCAGAAATCGAGAAACTGGAAAACCAGCATTTCGATGAGATCTCCAAGGCAGGGCTGAAAAATGGCAACTGATACTTTGACTAACGCGCATGCCCACGCGCACGAACATGGGCATCACGATACAGGGCCGATGAAAGTCTTCGGCTTCTGGATCTACCTGATGAGCGACTGCGTTCTGTTCTCTATTCTGTTCGCAACCTACGCGGTGTTGGTTAACAACACTGCGGGTGGCCCGGCAGGTAAGGACATTTTTGAGCTGCCGTTCGTACTGGTCGAAACCGCCCTGCTCCTGTTCAGCTCCATTACTTATGGCATGGCGGCTATCGCCATGTATAAGAACAACAAAAGCCAGGTTATCTCCTGGCTGGCGCTGACCTGGCTGTTTGGTGCAGGCTTCATCGCGATGGAACTCTATGAATTCCATCACCTGATTGCCGAAGGTATGGGTCCGGATCGTAGTGGCTTCCTGTCAGCGTTCTTTGCGCTGGTCGGTACTCACGGTCTGCACGTAACCTCTGGCCTTATCTGGATGGCCGTTCTGATGTTCCAGATAGGCCGTCGCGGCCTGACCAGTACTAACCGTACCCGTATCCTGTGCCTGAGCTTGTTCTGGCACTTCCTGGACGTGGTGTGGATCTGTGTGTTCTCTGTAGTTTACCTGATGGGGGCGATGTAATGAGTCATTCAACCGATCACGGCGCATCCCACGGTAGCGTCAAAACCTACATGACAGGATTTATCCTGTCGATCATCCTGACGGCTATCCCGTTTGCGATGGTGATGAACGGATCTGCGTCCCACATGGCCATGATTGCCTGTGTCCTGGCGGCTGCGGTAGTTCAGATTGTGGTGCATCTGGTGTGCTTCCTGCACATGAACTCCAAGTCAGATGAGGGTTGGAATATGACTGCCTTCATCTTTACTGTGCTAATCATTGCGATTGTGGTGATAGGTTCAATCTGGATCATGTGGAACCTTAACTACAACATGATGGTTCGATAAGAGCGGCGAGTATGTTTAAGCAATACCTGCAAGTTACAAAACCTGGCATCATCTTCGGTAACCTGATCTCGGTGATCGGCGGTTTCCTGCTGGCCTCAAAAGGCAGCATCGACTATCCGCTGTTCGTTTATACCCTGGTCGGCGTGTCGCTGGTCGTTGCGTCCGGTTGTGTGTTTAACAACTACATCGACAGGGATATCGACAGGAAGATGGAACGGACCAAAAATCGGGTGCTGGTTAAAGGCCTGATTTCTCCGAACGTTTCGCTGGTGTATGCCACCTTGTTGGGTATTGCTGGCTTTATGCTCCTGTGGTTTGGTGCAAACCCGCTGGCGTGCTGGCTGGGCGTGATGGGCTTCGTGGTTTATGTTGGCGTTTACAGCCTTTACATGAAGCGCCATTCCGTTTACGGCACGCTGATTGGCTCGCTCTCCGGCGCTGCGCCGCCGGTGATTGGCTACTGCGCGGTAACCGGCAACTTTGACAGCGGCGCGGCTATCCTGCTGGCTATTTTCAGCCTGTGGCAGATGCCGCACTCCTACGCCATCGCGATTTTCCGCTTTAAGGATTATCAGGCGGCTAACATCCCGGTTCTGCCGGTTGTTAAGGGGATTTCCGTTGCCAAACACCACATCACGCTCTACATCATTGCGTTTGCTGTTGCGACCCTGATGCTGTCCCTGGGTGGCTACGCCGGATATAAATATCTGGTGGTGGCCGCTGCGGTCAGCGTTTGGTGGCTCGGCATGGCGCTGCGTGGGTACAAAGTGGCTGACGACAGAGTCTGGGCGCGTAAGCTGTTCGTGTTCTCTATCGTGGCCATTACCTCACTGTCGGTGATGATGTCCGTCGACTTTATGGTGCCAGATTCACACCCTCTGCTGGCTTACGTCTGGTAAGTCATCACGCGGTCAAAAAGGGTGCTTCGGCACCCTTTTTTATTGCCAGAATCAATGCATCTCGATGTAATATTTGTTAAACAACCACTTGTTTACCCTGCCCTTCCCCGGCCTTACACTAAGCGCTGATTTTATCCTGAGGTGGAAATGAACGATTTTAAGATGACGCCAGGCGAATTGCGCGCGACCTGGGGTTTAGGGACCGTATTCTCTCTGCGCATGCTCGGCATGTTTATGGTTCTGCCCGTTCTGACTACTTACGGCATGGCGCTGCAGGGTGCCAGCGAAGCGTTGATTGGACTCGCCATCGGTATTTACGGGCTAGCCCAGGCGGTCTTCCAAATCCCATTCGGCCTGCTGTCAGACCGTATTGGTCGCAAGCCGCTGATTGTCGGCGGATTACTCATTTTTGTGCTCGGCAGCATGATAGCTGCTCTCTCTGATTCTATCTGGGGAATTATTCTCGGCCGCGCGTTACAAGGCTCCGGGGCGATTGCCGCCGCCGTTATGGCGCTGCTCTCTGACCTGACGCGTGAACAAAATCGTACCAAAGCGATGGCGTTTATCGGCGTCAGTTTCGGGGTCACCTTTGCTATCGCAATGGTACTCGGCCCGATAATCACGCATAAGCTTGGCCTGCACGCTCTGTTCTGGATGATCTCCGGCCTGGCGACGCTCGGTATTCTGCTCACCATATGGGTGGTGCCTAACAGCGAAAACCATGTTCTCAACCGCGAATCCGGGATGGTAAAAGGCTGCTTCAGTAAAGTGCTGATGGAGCCGCGTTTGCTGAAGCTCAACTTCGGCATTATGTGTCTGCACATTCTGCTGATGTCGACCTTTGTCGCTCTGCCCGGCCAGCTGGAAGCCGCTGGATTTCCGGCGGCAGAGCACTGGAAACTCTATCTGGTGACCATGCTTATTTCGTTCGTGTCGGTGGTGCCTTTCATCATCTACGCCGAAGTAAAACGCCGCATGAAACGCGTGTTCCTGGTCTGCGTCGCCATTATCCTGATAGCCGAAATCGTCCTCTGGGGATCCGGCGCTTACTTCTGGGAACTGGTGGCGGGTGTGCAGCTGTTCTTCCTCGCCTTTAACCTGATGGAAGCCCTCCTGCCGTCACTTATCAGTAAAGAATCTCCGGCGGGTTATAAAGGCACGGCGATGGGGATTTATTCCACCAGCCAGTTCCTCGGCGTGGCCATCGGTGGCTCACTGGGCGGCTGGCTCGACGGATTCTTTGATTCCCAGACGGTGTTCCTGATGGGCGCACTGCTCGCTACCCTCTGGCTGTTGATTGCCATGACGATGCAAGAACCACCTTACGTCAGCAGCCTGCGGGTGAGCATTCCGGATGATGTCGACGCCGATGAAAACCTGAAAGCGCGCTTGTTGGCAAAAGACGGGGTGAAAGAAGTGCTGGTTGTCGCCACCGAACGCTCTGCCTACGTCAAAATTGACAGTAAAGTGACCAACCGATTTGAGGTGGAACAGACGATCGCCGGGGCATAAAAAAGCGGGGGCAATCCCCGCTTGGTGTCTCACGAAAAACCACCTTCATGCGAGGTGGTTTTTTATTAATCGCGGAAGTTTTTGAACTGGAACGGCTGGCCTAAGTTGCCACCGCGCACCAGCGCCATAACGGCCTGCAGGTCATCGCGCGCTTTACCGGTGACACGAATTTCTTCGCCCTGGATCTGCGCCTGCACCTTCAGTTTGCTGTCTTTAATCAGCTTAACGATTTTCTTCTGAACGGCACTTTCAATGCCGGTTTTCAGCTTTCCTTCGACGAACCAGGTTTTGCCACTGTGGACAAACTCTTCCGGTACTTCGATGGAGTTACCTTCAATGCCGCGCTTGAGCAGCTTGGCGCGCAGGATATCCAGCAGCTGGTTGACCTGGAAATCAGACTCGCTCAGTACTTTGATGGTCTGGTTTTTTTCGTTCAGCTCAATGCTGGCCTCTACGCCGCGGAAGTCGAAACGCGACTCCACTTCACGGGCCGCATTATCGACCGCGTTCTTGGCTTCCTGAAGATCAACTTCAGAGACAATATCGAAAGATGGCATATTTTATTCTCCCTCTCTTTTTGTTGCGATGCATAATACCCGCAACGTCAAAGAACACAACCTGTTATCCCGGTGACTGCGGACGTGCCGTCGGCGCTATAATAGTATCATAACGCCTGATCCCGCAGCAGGTGAGGAGGAACAATGAAGATAACCGTGCTCGGATGCGGTGCCCTGGGACAATTATGGCTGACTGCGCTGTACCGGCAAGGCCATGAAGTCCAGGGCTGGCTACGCGTGCCAGCCCCGTGGTGCAGTGTAAATCTGCAAGAGACAGACGGTAGCGTCTTCAACGAACTGCTGACCGCCAACGATCCTGATTTTCTCGCCAGCAGCGATTTACTGTTGGTGACTTTAAAAGCCTGGCAGGTTTCAACCGCGGTGAAAAATCTTGCGGCGCGTCTGCCCGCTACCTGCCCGATTTTGCTCATTCACAATGGGATGGGCACCCTGGAAGAGTTGCGCTCGCTGAAACAGCCGCTGCTGCTCGGCATGACCATTCAGGCCGCACGCCGCGATGGTAACCTGATTATTCATACCGCTAATGGCACCACTCACATTGGCCCCGCAAACACCCTCGCGCAAGAGTACAGCTTCCTGGCGGATACGCTGCACGCTGCGCTGCCAGATGTCGCCTGGCATAACGATATCAACAACGCCAGCTGGCGTAAGCTGGCGGTGAACTGCGTCATCAACCCGTTGACCGCACTGTACGATTGCCCGAATGGCCAGCTGCGCGAGCATCCAGAAGAAGTGACGCGCATCAGTACGGAAGTGGCGGCGGTGATGCAGCGTGAAGGGCTGCACTCCAGCCCGGAAGATTTAATTAAGTACGTCTGGCAGGTCATCGACAGCACCGCCAACAATATTTCATCGATGTTGCAGGACGTTCGCGCCCAGCGCCAGACGGAAATTGATTACATCAGCGGCTACCTGCTGAAACGGGCCCGCGCCCACGGCATTACCGTGCCGGAGAATGCCCGTCTGTTTGAACAGATTAAACGTAAGGAGAATACGTATGAGCGCATCAGCGCTGGTTTGTCTCGCCCCTGGGAGTGAAGAAATGGAAGCGGTGACCACCATCGATCTGCTGGTTCGCGGCGGGATCAAGGTCACTACCGCCAGCGTCGCCAGCGATGGGGATTTGGTTATCACCTGTTCGCGCGGCGTGAAACTGCTGGCCGATGCGCCGCTGGTAGAGGTCGCCGACGGGGATTATGACGCGATTATTCTGCCCGGTGGTTTGAAAGGAGCCGAATGTTTCCGTGATAGTCCGCTGCTGGTCGAAACGGTCAAACAGTTCCACCGCTCTGGCCGGATCGTGGCCAGCATCTGTGCCGCAGCCGGGACCGTGCTGGTGCCTCACGAGATCTTCCCTATCGGCAATATGACCGGGTTTCCGGGATTAAAAGAGACCATTCCGGACGATCAGTGGCAGGACAAGCGTGTGGTCTGGGATCCACGCGTGAATCTGTTAACCAGCCAGGGACCGGGCACCAGCATCGACTTCGGTTTGAAGCTGATCGACCTGCTGGTGAGCCGTGAAAAAGCCTGGGAAGTCTCTTCCCAATTGGTGATGGCCGCCGGAATTTACAACTACTACGAGTAACCCTTCGTCTTTTTTCGTCGCCACTCCCGTGGCGGCGCTCACACTTCTACGATTAAATTGTCCTCCCCCCAACCCCTCTCGCCCGTAACCCCTTTTATTTCAGCGGATTAGATCTTCACGCCTTAAATCCCTCACCTTGACAGTCAAAATGTTCCATGGAAAACTCATTTGCAACTGGTCTAGTCCAGTTAATAAAAGGAGTCACCCGTGGTTACCTTCATTGAGAGCAAGATCATCCCAATCCTGATCCGGATTGGCGAAAACAAAATTTTGGTCGCGGTGCGTAACGGGATCGCCCTGACGCTACCGTTTACTATCACCGGCAGCTTGTTCCTGATCATCGCTAACTTACCGATCCCCGGCTGGAGTGAATGGTTAGGCCCGTGGGCCGACAAAATCAGCGCCCCGGTGGCCGTCACCTTTGGCGCGATCGGCGTAATTTCCGCCGTGGGCATCAGCTACAACCTGGCAAAAGAGTACAAGCTGAATGCGATAACCTGCAGTGCGGTCACGTTGGTGGTATTTCTGCTGGCGCAATTGAACGACAAATATCAGTTGAACGTCGATAACCTTGGGGCCGCAGGCCTGTTCTCCGCCATCATTCTGGCGGTGCTGACGGTGTATATCATTCGCTGGTTTATCACACATGAGATTGTGATTAAGCTGCCGGACGGCGTTCCCCCCGCGGTGGCGCAATCTTTTGCCAGCCTGATCCCGGCGGCGGTGACAATTACGCTGGTATGGTTTGTCAGAGTGATGCTTGGCTTTGATATCAACCAATTCTTTACCCAGATCCTTAGCCCGCTGGTCAGCGGCCTCGGCTCGCTCCCGGGGATGCTGGTGCTTATCTTCCTGATCTCACTGCTGTGGTGCTGCGGGATACACGGCGATAACGTCCTCTCCGGCATCACCAGCCCGATTTTCCTCAAATACATCGCCGAAAACACTCAGGCGTATTTAAACCACCAGCCCATTCCCCATATTACCGCCGACGGCTTTTACATTGTCTTCATGTGCATCGGCGGCACCGGGGCCACGCTGGGTCTGGTACTGGCAATGCTGCGCTCTCGCAGCAAATTGTATAAATCGGTCGGGAAACTGTCCCTGCCCTCGGCGGTATTTTGCATCAACGAACCGGTCATTTTCGGCTGCCCGATTGTCTTCAACCCGCTGCTGATGATCCCCTTCACCCTGACGCCGATGCTGCTGTGTATTTCCACCTACAGCCTGATGTACTTCGACATTATCGGTCGCCCGGTACTGCAAATTCCGTGGACCATGCCGCCGATCCTCGCCGCCTGGTTTGTGACCGGAGGCAATATTCCGGCGGTGATTTGGTCGCTTTGTACCCTCGTCATTTCCGTGGCTATCTACTTCCCGTTCTTCAAACTGCTTGAACGTCAGCAACTGCAAAAAGAGCAGCACGAAGAACAGAGCCCCCCTGATTCCGTACTGAATACTGATTCCGCATTGTAAAAAGGATACCTGATGAAAAAGCTCAAAATTGTCACCATCGGCGGTGGCTCAAGCTATACCCCGGAACTGATCGACGGTTTTATCAAGCGCTACGATGAACTGCCGGTGACCGACTACTACCTGCTGGATATTGAGGAAGGTAAAGAGAAGCTGGAAATTGTCGGCAAGCTGGCGCAGCGAATGGTGAAAGAAGCCGGGATCCCGATGAACATTCACCTGACGCTCGACCGCGCCGAAGCCTTAAAGGACGCCGATTTTGTGACCACTCAGCTGCGCGTAGGTTTCCTCGATGCACGCATTAACGATGAAAAAATCCCGCTGAAATATGGCGTGCTCGGCCAGGAAACCACCGGTCCCGGCGGCTTTATGAAAGCCCAGCGCACCATTCCGGTACTGATGGATATCTGCCGCGATATGGAAACCTATTGCCCGGATGCCTGGCTGATTAACTTCACTAACCCAGCAGGAATTGTCACCGAAGCCATTACCCGGCATTCGAACATCAAAAGCATCGGCATTTGCAGCGGCGCTAACAGCATGTTGATGGATATCGCTAAAGCTTACGAGGTCGAGAAGAAAGACGTTTACGCCCGCATCATGGGGCTGAACCACCTCATTTTTGCCGATCAGATTTTCATTAAAGGCGAAGACTACACCGATGATTTCATGGAAAAACTGGCGTTGGGCAGCGCCAGCAACTCACTGAAAAACATCCCGGATATCGGCTTCTCCTCGCGCTTTGCTAAAGCCCTGCATATGTACCCAATTTCCTACCTGAAATACTTCTTCCTGACCCGCGAAATGGTCGAGGCCGCCCAGAGCGATGCCCGCACCAAAGGCACCCGTGGGGAACAAACCCGCGAGATTGAACACCGCCTGTTTGAGCTTTATCAGGATGAACATCTTGCCCATAAGCCGAAAGAACTGGAAAAGCGCGGCGGAGCCTGGTACTCCGATACCGCCTGCTCAATCATCAGCTCGATTTATAACGACAAGAAAGAGATCCATGTGGTCAACACCCCGAACAACGGGGCAACGCCGGATCTGCCAGATCATGTCACACTGGAAACCAACGCGGTTATCGACCGTCAGGGCGCGCATCCGCTGGCCTACGGGCGGTTACCGGTCAAAATTCGCGGTCTGATCCAGAGCGTGAAGGCCTATGAAGAACTGGCGGTGGAAGCGGCAATAACCGGCGATTACAGCACCGCCCTGATGGCGCTGACCATTAACCCACTGGTGCCATCCGCTACGCTGGTGGAAAAAATTCTGGATGAATATCTGGAAGTGAATCAACGCTATTTACCGCAATATTCTCCTAATGCTAAGGAACATGCATGAAAACGCATATCTCCGCAGATTACCCGCAGCTGTGTCAGGCAGTGGCGCAAAACGTCATTGACTGTGTGAAGGCCAAACCGCAGGCGCTGATCTGCATCGCTGGCGGTGATACACCGCTTGGCGTCTTTGCCGCCCTGGTCGAGGCGCAAACACAAGGCCACGTGGATTTCTCGCGCACCCAATTCCTCGGTCTGGATGAATGGTTAGGTCTCGGCCGAGCCGATAAAGGCAGCTGTCGTGAAATGGTCTGGCATCATTTCTTCGATAAGCTGACGCTGCGGGAGGAACAAATCTGCTTCTTTGATGGGCTTACCGCTGACCCACACGCCGAATGCCAGCGCGTCGATGCTTATATTGCGCAGCATGGGCCTATTGACTGCATCGTGCTGGGTATCGGCATGAACGGTCATATCGGGTTTAACGAACCTGGCGCGTCGCTGGATAACACCTGCCATGTGATTGACCTCGACGCGGTCACTCAGGCAGTGTCGGTGAAGTATTTCGATACCCCACGCGCGGTGAAACAGGGTATTTCACTGGGGCTGAAAACTATTCTGGCGGCGAAGAACATCGTGGTCATGGCGAGCGGTGAGAGCAAGGCGGCGATTGTCGCGCAGACGGTGAATCATCCAGCGAGTCGCGATATTCCGTCAACACTGGTGAAAACCGTGGCACAGGCGAGTTTGTACGTGGATAACGCGGCGGCAAGCGCGCTGTAGGGCGCGTCGGCTGGCAGGTGCGTGTTGCGCCTGCTAGCGTTCGATACGCAGGTTTTTGACCCGGAAAATATCGGCCCGGTTGTAGCTGATGGAGTAGTTAAACGCCGTTTTATCAGCCAGGCGGGTCACTTCAGTAATTTTCAGCATCGGCTGACCGGGTGTGATATTCAGTAACGGCGCAAGCTCATCATCAAACAGCGCCGCTTCAATAATCGAGTCGGCGTCTTTGATTTTCGTGCCGGTATACTCTTCGATATAGCCGTACAGCGAGCCTTCTTTGAGGATAGTTTCCGGGATAGTCGCAATAACGCGCTGCGGAATATTGCTGTCTTCCACCAGCACCGGATTACCGTCCAGTAAACGAATACGGCGGATAAACCAGATGTCCTCCCCTGCAGCGATTTCCAGGTGCTGCGCTAAGGTGGCATCAGCCTGAATGACGTTGAAGGCCAAAAGCTGGCTGCTGACGTTGACGCGCCCCTGAAATTCGCGGGAAAAACCAAGAATGCTGTCGCTGGTTTCATTATTCAAAAGGTACACGTTGGTGGCGCTGTTTTTCAGCACGAACATCCCTTTGCCGTGAATGCGCTCGATAAACCCTTCCTGCACCAGGTTATCCATCGCTTTCTGCACCGTCACCCGGGTGACACCATACAGGCTCGCCAGCTCGCGTTCGGAGGGAATGCTTTCACCTTTTTTGTAGACGTGATTGAGGATATCGCTCTTGATGCGTTCCTTTATCTCAATGTACTTGTGTATTTTTTGCATGATGACCTCGGACAAATGCCGGGTGGCACGACGCTTACCCGGCCAGCATGTCTGATCCCCTCTCCTTTTTAGGGAGAGGGTTAGGCTGAGGGGATTATTCCGGGCGGTAGACCTTCACGTTGGCGAAGCCCTGCTCGCGCAGATACAGCGCCTGCAGGCGGCTCATCACGCCACGCTCACACCACAGCAGATAGGTTTTGCTCTGGTCGAGATCGCCAAACTGGGTGCTGAGTTTATAGAACGGCAGCGATGCCACTTCCACACCGTCCAGCTTCAGCGGTTTGTCATCCTGCTCGTCGATGGAACGAATATCGAGCACCACGTCAGTGGCGGCAAACTCAGTGACGGTTTCGACTTCAACCACTTCCTGCTGGGTCTGCTGAGCAATTTCGCGGATATCGACATTGTTGGCTTCCGCCACCACTTTGTCGAGGATCGCAAAATCAAAGTTCTGCTCTTCGGCTTCGATTTTCGCCTTCACCGCTTTGACGGTTGGGCTCTTCGAAATCACGCCGCAGTATTCCGGCATGGTGCGAGCAAAATCTTCAGTACCGATTTCACGCGCCAGGTCGATGATGTGCTCTTTATCGTGAGAAATCAGCGGACGCAGGATCAGCGTATCGGAGACGTTGTCGATCAGACGCAGGTTGGTCAGGGTCTGGCTGGACACCTGGCCCAGAGCCTCGCCGGTCACCAGCGCCTGCACGCCGTAGCGTTCTGCTACCTGAGACGCCGCACGCATCATCATGCGCTTGAGCACCACGCCCATCTGACCGTCGTCGACTTTCTCAAGGATTTCGCCGACAACAGGCTCGAAGTTGATCGCCACAAAACGTACCCGGTGCGAACTGCCGAAGCGGTTCCACAGATAATGCGCCACCTGACGAACACCGATTTCATGTGCGGCACCGCCAAGGTTGAAGAAGCAATAATGCACGCGGCAGCCACGACGGATAAGCATGTAGCTGGAGACGCCGGAGTCAAAACCACCGGAGATCAGCGACAGCACATCTTCCTGAGTACCGATTGGGAAACCGCCAATCCCTTCATAGCGACCTTTGACCAGCAGCAGACGGTCGTTATCGATTTCCAGATTCACCGTAACGTCTGGCTTGGTCAGCTTCACGCGCGCGGTTTCGATGTGCTGATTCAGCCCGCCGCCCACGTAGCGCTCAACTTCAATGGAGGAAAAATCGTGCTTACCGCGACGCTTCACACGCACGCAGAACGATTTACCTTCCAGCGTTTCGCGCCACAGCGGCAACGTCTGCTCGAAAATGTCGTGCATAGACGTGAACGGGACGTCTTCCACTTCCAGAATATGGTGGATACCGGGAATACGGGTCAGCGCATCGCGAATAATCGGACGCTGATTTTCGTCTTTGGCACGGACTTCAATGTGATCCCAATGACGAACGACGGCAAGCGTCTCGTCGTACTGCTTTAGAACGTTACGAATATTCCCGGTCAGAATTTTTATAAAGCGCAAACGCACAGATTGGCTTTTGATGGTGATTTCCGGGAACAATTTAATGATAAACTTCATGGCGGCAATGGTTCGTTGGCAAACCCATTCGGGTCTGTAGACAAAAAATACAGCAGCCATGACTTCCCGGCTGCATCCAGGCGCGGAAGTATACCACCATCACGGTGAACCTGCGCGTTACCATTATGCGTTATTTAAACCCGAGCAGGACTTCGCTACCATAGGCAAGTCGCGACATAACAAGAGTCAAACATTCACTATGCCAAAGAAAAATGAAGCGCCAGCCAGTTTCGAAAGCGCACTGACTGAACTTGAGCAGATTGTTTCCCGTCTCGAAAACGGTGACTTGCCGCTGGAAGACGCGCTGAATGAATTTGAGCGCGGCGTGCAGCTGGCGCGTCAGGGCCAGGTGAAGCTGCAACAGGCCGAACAGCGGGTACAGATCCTGCTGGCCGATAACGAAGATGCCCCGCTGACTCCCTTCACGCCGGACGCCGAGTAAAAAATGGATTTCTCGCAACAGTTACAGGCCTGCGTTGAGCGGGCCAATGAAGCGCTGCGTCAGTTCATCGCCCCGCAGCCCTTTCAGAACACTCCGCTGGTTGAAGCCATGCATTATGGTGCACTCTTAGGCGGTAAGCGTCTGCGCCCGTTCCTGGTGTACGCCACAGGGGGCATGTTCAACGTCAGCCTTTCTACGCTGGATGCGCCCGCCGCCGCAGTAGAATGCATTCACGCTTACTCATTAATCCACGACGATCTGCCCGCAATGGATGATGACGATCTGCGTCGTGGTCAGCCGACCTGCCATATTAAATACGGCGAAGCCAATGCGATTCTGGCCGGTGATGCGTTACAAACGCTGGCATTTTCTATACTCAGTGATGCACCGATGCCGGAAGTGGCCGATCGTTTCCGTCTGGCGATGGTATCCGAACTGGCGCAGGCCAGCGGCGTGGCGGGGATGTGCGGCGGTCAGGCTTTAGATTTAGAGGCCGAAGGCAAGCAGGTTGATTTAGCCGCCCTTGAGCGCATTCATCGCCATAAAACCGGGGCGCTGATTCGTTCCGCCGTGCGCCTGGGTGCTTTGAGCGCCGGTGAAAAAGGCATGGCCGCGCTGCCGGTGTTAGATAAATACGCCGAGAGCATCGGTCTCGCATTCCAGGTGCAGGATGACATTCTGGATGTGGTAGGGGATACTGCAACCCTTGGCAAGCGCCAGGGTGCCGATCAGCAACTAGGCAAAAGCACCTATCCTGCCCTACTGGGCCTTGAGCAAGCCCAACGTAAAGCCCGTGATCTGATTGATGACGCCCACCGGTCCTTAACCGTACTGGCCGCGCAGTCTCTGGACACCACGGCACTGGAAGCGCTAGCGAATTACATTATTCAGCGCGATAAATAAGCAATCTCCTCTGAGTCATTCGGGCAACCTGAAGTATGACGAGGAAAACGATGAGTCTCCGATGAGTTTTGATATTGCCAAATACCCGACGCTGGCACTGGTGGAATCCACTCAGGAATTGCGTCTGTTGCCAAAAGAGAGCCTGCCGAAGCTCTGCGACGAACTGCGTCGCTACCTGCTCGACAGCGTGAGCCGCTCCAGCGGACACTTTGCCTCCGGGCTTGGCACGGTGGAACTCACCGTGGCGCTGCATTACGTCTATAACACCCCGTTCGATCAGCTGATCTGGGACGTGGGTCATCAGGCATATCCCCACAAAATTTTGACCGGTCGTCGCGACAGAATTGGCACCATTCGCCAGAAAGGCGGACTGCATCCGTTCCCGTGGCGCGGTGAGAGCGAATTTGATGTGCTGAGCGTCGGCCACTCATCGACCTCTATCTCTGCCGGGATCGGCATTGCGGTGGCGGCGGAAAAAGAAGCCAAACAGCGTCGCACGGTTTGCGTCATTGGCGATGGCGCGATCACCGCCGGTATGGCCTTTGAGGCGATGAACCACGCGGGTGATATCAAGCCCGACATGCTGGTTATCCTGAACGATAACGAAATGTCTATCTCCGAAAACGTCGGCGCGCTGAATAACCATCTGGCGCAGTTGCTGTCCGGCAAGCTTTACTCTTCGCTGCGCGAAGGCGGCAAGAAAGTGTTCTCTGGCGTTCCGCCAATTAAAGAGCTGCTCAAACGCACCGAAGAACACATTAAAGGCATGGTCGTGCCCGGCACGCTGTTCGAGGAACTCGGCTTTAACTACATTGGCCCGGTTGACGGGCACGACGTATTGGGCCTGGTCACGACGCTGAAGAACATGCGCGACCTGAAAGGCCCGCAGTTCCTGCACATCATGACCAAAAAAGGTCGTGGCTATGAGCCAGCGGAAAAAGATCCGATCACCTTCCACGCGGTGCCGAAATTCGACCACACCAGCGGCGTGCTGCCAAAAAGCAGCGGTGGCCTGCCGGGCTATTCGAAAATCTTCGGCGACTGGCTGTGCGAAACCGCAGCCAAAGACAACAAGCTGATGGCGGTCACTCCGGCGATGCGTGAAGGCTCCGGCATGGTCGAGTTTTCGAAGAAATTCCCCGACCAGTATTTCGATGTCGCGATTGCCGAACAGCACGCGGTCACCTTCGCGGCGGGTCTGGCGATTGGCGGTTATAAGCCGGTAGTGGCGATTTATTCGACCTTCCTGCAACGTGCCTACGATCAGGTTATCCACGACGTTGCCATCCAGAAACTGCCGGTGTTGTTCGCCATTGACCGGGCGGGTATCGTTGGTGCCGACGGGCAAACGCACCAGGGCGCATTCGACCTCTCTTATCTGCGTTGCATCCCGGATATGGTCATCATGACCCCAAGCGATGAAAACGAGTGTCGCCAGATGCTGTTCACCGGCTATCACCACACCGACGGCCCAAGTGCGGTGCGCTATCCGCGCGGCACCGGCACCGGCGTTGAGCTGGCTCCGCTGGAAAAACTGCCGTTAGGCAAAGGTATCGTCAAACGTCAGGGTGAGAAAATTGCCATTCTCAACTTCGGCACCCTGCTGGCAGATGCCGCCATCGTGGCAGATAAACTCAACGCCACGCTGGTCGATATGCGCTTTGTGAAACCGCTGGATGAATCGTTGATTCTGGAGATGGCCGCACGCCATGAGGTGTTGGTCACGCTGGAAGAAAACGCCATCATGGGTGGCGCGGGCGGCGGCGTGAATGAAGTGCTGATGGCGCACCGTAAACCGGTGCCAGTGCTGAATATTGGCCTGCCGGACTTCTTTATTCCGCAGGGTACGCAGGAAGAAGCGCGAGCTGACATCGGCCTCGACGCAGCCGGAATCGAAGCCAAAATTAGCGCCTGGCTGGCCTGATCCCTCCCCCCTTTCCGCTCCTGCTATGCTTATTATTATGTTCATCGCAGGAGTGGAACCATGCAATACAATAAATTAGGGACGACCGACCTCAACGTTTCCCGGCTATGCCTCGGGTGCATGACCTTTGGCGAGCCCGATCGCGGAAATCACGCCTGGACGCTTCCGGAAGAGAGCAGTCGCCCTATTATTCAACGCGCGCTGGAAGGCGGGATTAACTTCTTTGATACCGCCAACAGCTATTCCGACGGCAGTAGCGAAGAAATTGTTGGCCGGGCATTGCGTGATTTCGCCCGCCGGGACGAGATTGTGGTTGCCACTAAGGTTTACTATCCATCAGGTGATTTAACCCAGGGGCTATCGCGAGCGCAGATTCTGCGTTCCATCGATGACAGCCTGACACGACTGGGCATGGAATATGTCGACCTGCTGCAAATCCACCGTTGGGATTACGACACGCCGATTGAAGAAACGCTGGAAGCGTTGAATGACGTGGTGAAAGCCGGGAAAGCGCGTTACATCGGCGCATCCTCGATGCATGCCTCACAGTTTGCGCAGGCGCTGGATTTACAGAAACAGCACGGCTGGGCGCGCTTTGTCACCATGCAGGATCACTACAATCTGATTTATCGCGAAGAAGAGCGCGAGATGCTGCCGCTGTGTTATCAGGAAGGCGTGGCGGTTATCCCGTGGAGTCCATTGGCACGTGGTCGTCTGACCCGCCCGTGGGGCGAAACCACCGCTCGCGTGGTGTCTGATGAAGTCGGTAAAACGCTCTACAGCACCACCGACGAAAATGATGCGCAGATTGCCGAGCGGCTGGCGAATATTGCAGAAGAACTGGATGTGACGCGGGCGCAGGTGGCGCTGGCGTGGCTATTAAGTAAACCCGGCGTGGCCGCGCCAATCATTGGCACATCGCGAGAAGAACAGCTGGACGAGTTACTGAACGCGGTGGATATTACGCTCAAGCCTGAGCAGATTGCCGAGCTGGAAACCCCTTATCAACCGCATCCTGTGGTGGGGTTTAAATAGGCACTAAACAGGCACTCAATAGGCACATTTACCCTCACCCCAAAGGGGTGAGGGTTTTATCAAATAATGCCCATCGGCCAGTGATGGCCAATCACATATAGCAACCCGGCAGAAATAATCCCCGCGACGATATCGTCAACCATAATGCCCATCCCGCCGTGCACGTTGCGGTCGAACCAGCGGATTGGCCACGGCTTCCACATATCGAAAATACGGAAAATCACAAATCCGGCGGCGACCCACTGCCAGTCGTTGGTGGGTAACGCCATCAGGGTAATCCACATCCCGACAAACTCATCCCAGACAATGCTGCCGTGATCGTGGGTGCCCATATCTTTCGCCGTTCGGTGGCAGATGTACACCCCGATACAAATGGAGAACATCACCACCAGCGAGTAAAGCTGCCACGGCAGCAGGGTCATCAGATACCAGAATGGGATCGCCGCCAGCGAGCCCATGGTGCCAGGCACAATCGGGCTGAGCCCACTGCCAAATCCAGTCGCCAGCAGATGCCACGGGTTGAGCATATTCAGGCGGCTTTTTGCTACGTCTCTACTGCGCAAAATGGTCGTACCCCTTCCAGTCGAGCGTAACCGGCTTACCGTCACGCTGAAAATGCAGGCCTTCCACGTCGGCGCTGATTTGGCCGATGCAGGTGTAACCCATGCCGAAATTCCCCAGCGCCACATCCAGCGCGCCGCGATTAAGTTCCGGTACGGTGAAACAGAGTTCGTAATCTTCACCGCCGGACAACGCCCAGCGCAGCGCCTTTTCGGGCTCAACGTGACGTTTCATGGCGTCTGAGAATGGCAGTGAATCGAGGTCAATTCTGGCCCCGCATTCGCTGGCGTTCAGAATGTGGCCCAGGTCGGAGATAAGACCGTCGGACAGGTCGATAGCCGAATGCGCCAGATTACGCAGGGCCTGTCCGGCGAGAATACGCGGGGTCGGATTCAGATGACGCTTGACCAGATAGCTGGCATCGGGCTGATTATCGACCTGCAAGCGGTCCTGCAAAATCGCCAGCCCCGCCGCGCTGTCACCCGGCGTGCCAGTGACGTAAATCCAGTCGCCGGGTTTTGCGCCCGAGCGTTTCAGCGCCCGGCCTTCCGGCACCAGGCCATGAATACCCAGCGTCATCGACAGCGGCCCTTTGGTGGTATCACCACCAATCAGCTGCATATCGTAATAATTCAGCTGTTCAAACAGGCTGTCGCTAAAAGCGGCCAGCCAGCTTTCATCGACCGAAGGCAACGTTAACGCCAACGTCAACCACGCCGGATCTGCGCCCATTGCAGCCAAATCGCTTAAATTCACCGCCAGCGCCTTACGGGCTAAATCAGCGGGATCGATATCCGGGAGAAAATGAATGCCGGATACCAGCGTATCGGTGCTGATCGCCAGGGTCTGTTTTTCAGGGATATTGAGCAGTGCGCAGTCGTCACCGATACCGGTTTCAACATCAAGACGGGAGCTTCGAACCCGGTCAAAATAACGGGCTATCAGGGAAAATTCGCCGCATGCCATACGTCATGCCTCAGCAGAGAAAAGAGAAGGCCGGAGAACGCGGGGAAACCGCACTCTCCGGCCTGCAGATTACTTTTTGCGGGGACGGATCGCCGGAGCTGCTTTATCCAGCACGCCGTTAACAAACTTATGGCTGTCTTCGGCACCGAAGGTTTTCGCCAGTTCGATAGCTTCGTTGATGGCCACTTTGTACGGCACATCGTCACGCTTAGCCAGTTCGAACAGGGCAATACGCAGCACGGCTTTCTCTACCTGACCCAGTTCTTCCAGCAGACGGGACAAGTACGGTTTCATCAGGCCGTCGAGATACGCGCTGTTGGTCGCCACTCCGGTCAGCAGTTCACGGAAGTACACGACGTCGACGTCTTTCACGTCCTGTTCCGCCAGGAACTGATATTCAACATCAGAGATGTCGTTTTTGGATAACTGCCAGGAGTAAAGCGCCTGGACAGCACACTCACGGGCGCGGCGACGAGCAGCAGGTTTCACGGATTTCCCCTTACAAAAAATCAGGCCTTGATGGCTTTCAATACATTGATCATTTCAAGCGCGGTCAGTGCAGCTTCTGCACCTTTGTTACCGGCCTTGGTGCCAGCACGTTCGATGGCTTGTTCGATGCTTTCGGTGGTCAGAACCCCAAAAGCGACCGGGATTTCGCTGTCGTGCGCAACCTGCGCCAGACCATTGCTTGCTCCACCGGCCACGTATTCAAAGTGAGCAGTACCGCCACGGATAACGGTGCCGAGTGCCACAACCGCATCGTATTTACCGGTTTTCGCCAGAGCGGCAGCTGCCAGAGGCAGTTCATACGCACCTGGAACCCAAACCACGGTAATGTTTTCATCTTTCATCTGACCGATACGCTTCATAGCGTCAATCGCCCCTTCCAGCAGGCTGTCATTGATGAAGTTGTTGAAACGCGCGATGGTGATGGCGACGCGAGCGTCCGGGGCAGCAACGTTAGCTTCGATAATGTTCATACTTTTCCTTTTGGGATTCGACTTACCCCGAGGGGGGCGGATTTTATCATAATAATTCACGCGCGGCTTCCCTATTTCAGGCTGCCTTACGCCGGGATTAAATGCAAACAGAGATCCGGCCCGACCGGACGTATCTCGCTGAAACTAAATTGGGGCGCATCGGCCAGTTTCTCAAGCCCTGGCAGGACACATAACTCCCGGGCATCGCTGCCTAACAGTTTAGGCGCAACGTAAACAATCAGCTCATCGACCAGCCCCGCCTGCATCAGCGCCCCAGCCAACGTTGGACCGGCCTCCACCCACAGGCTGTTAATCTGCTGTTTGCCCAACTGCATCATCAGCAGGACTAAATCGAGATGACCGTTATGCGCGGGAATTTGCAGACTGCGGACGTTTTCCGGCCATGCACGGGCGTCTTCTTCGCAGCGCGCAAACCAGGTTTCACCCGGCTGCTGCACGATGCGGTGCTCAGGGGTGACGCGGTTTTGCCGGTCGATAACGATGCGGATCGGCTGGCGCAGATTTTCCTGCGGATAGCGCGTCTGCACCTCGGCATTGAGTTCGTCCCAACGCACCGTCAGGGCCGGATTATCAGCCAGCACCGTCGCGTCGGTGGTCAAAATTGCGTGGCTTTCCGCACGTAAACGCTGCACATCGCGGCGTGCCTGCGGGGAAGTAATCCACTGGCTTTCACCACTGGCCATTGCCGTGCGGCCATCCAGCGATGCACCCAGTTTAAGCTGAATATAAGGAAAACCAGTGCGCATCCGCTTGAGGAAGCCTTTATTCAGGGCTTCCGCTTCACTCATCATCAGCCCGTGGCTGACCTCGATGCCTTCCTGTTGCAGACGATACAGCCCGCGCCCCGCCACCTGCGGATTCGGGTCCTGCATGGCAGCGACCACCCGGCTGATGCCTGCAGTAATCAGCGCTTCGCAGCACGGCGGAGTGCGCCCATGATGGCTGCAGGGTTCGAGGGTGACATAGGCGGTCGCCCCTTTGGCTTTCTCGCCCGCCATGCGCAAGGCGTGGACTTCGGCGTGCGGTTCCCCGGCGCGGTAATGGGCGCCTTCCCCGACGATTTCGCCGTCTTTCACAATCACGCAGCCGACGCGCGGATTCGGATGGGTGGTAAACCGCCCCTCAGCCGCCAGTTTTAGCGCGCGCGCCATGTACATTTCGTCGTGCATCGATCAGTCCTGTAAGCGGGCGATTTCTTCGCCAAACTCTTTAATGTCTTCGAAGCTGCGATAGACGGAAGCAAAGCGGATATAGGCCACTTTATCGAGTTTTTTGAGCTGCTCCATCACCAGGTTGCCAATTTGTTTGCTCGGCACTTCGCGTTCGCCGGTAGCGCGCAGCTGCGATTTAATATGATTCACCGCCATTTCGACGTCATCAGAACTGACCGGGCGCTTTTCCAGCGCTTTCTGTAAACCGCTGCGCAATTTGTCTTCATTAAAAGGTTCGCGGACATCGTTGCTTTTCACCACCCGCGGCATCACCAGTTCTGCCACTTCAAAAGTGGTAAAACGTTCGTTACACACCAGGCACTGACGGCGGCGGCGTACAGAGGAGCCTTCCCCGACCAGACGGGAGTCGATCACTTTGGTATCTACGGCTAAACAAAATGGGCAATGCATGGCGCGTCCTGACGATGAATAATCACATTTTCCTATTTTACCACGAGCCACCCGGCTGCGTCATTTTGAGACAAAGCCCCGATGGCAACCCGAACGATACTGCTACCATTACTCTCGACAGAATACCGTAAGGAACCCTAACGATGACACGACGTTTACTTCGACTTCTGGCGCTGGGAAGCCTGTTTACCCTGAGCGCCTGTGCACAGCAGCGAGAAGTTCACCAGATGCAGCAGAGCGTCAGCGCGCTGAATCAGGATATGACCAAGCTTAATCAGGAAACGGTAAAAATTACCCAGCAAAACGCACTGAATGCCAAATCGGCCAGCGGCGTTTACCTGTTACCGGGCTCCAATACTCCGGCGCGACTGGAAAGCCAGATTGGCACCCTGCGGATGTCGCTGATGAATATCGCGCAAAATGCTGACGGCATGCGTGCTACGCTGCGTATTCAAGGCGAATCGAACGATCCGCTCCCGGCGTTTAGTGGCACCGTAGAATGGGGTCTGATTCAGGGCACTACCGACAGCTATCAGGAAGTGAACGTCAAAAATCAGCTGATTAATGCCCCGGCCAGCCTTCTTGCCCCGAGCGATGTGGATATTCCGCTTCAGTTGAGCGGCAGCGATCCGAAACAACCGGTCTTTGTTCGCGTCCATGACATTCAGCCTGTGAATACGCCGTAACCCATTGTGGCCGGATAGCGTCTGTTATCCGGTTCTTTCTTCTTCTTTACTCACCCTTCGACACCGGCAGCAATCCTTTCTGTTTTTCAGAAAACCCTGGAAACATCCGCGATAATCCGTACAATTCCCGCCGTCAAAGTACGCAAACGTGAACGCAATCGATTACGTACTTGAGAGAATTGTGAAACACCACATATTTTTGTGAGCAATGATTCTTATAATAGGCCTCGCAGAAAACAGTTACATTTAGAAACGCCCCAGCGTTTTTTTTCACTCCCCGAAAGGGATTTCAAAAAGTGGCATTATTATGAAAAAAACATTACTTGCAGCCGGTGCAGTGCTCGCGCTTTCCACGTCTTTCACGGCAGGTGCAGCTGAAAACAACAGCAAACCAGAGTATGTCTCTGACTGGTGGCACCAGAGCGTCAACGTGGTAGGCAGCTACCACACCCGTTTTGGACCGAAAATCAATAATGACGTTTACCTGGAATATGAAGCGTTTGCCAAGAAAGATTGGTTCGACTTCTACGGCTATATCGATATCCCAAAAACCTTCGGTGCGGGTAATGGTAACGACACCGGTATCTGGGATGACGGTTCACGCATGTTTATGGAAATTGAGCCACGTTTTTCCATTGATAAGCTGACCGGCACCAGCCTGGCCTTCGGTCCGTTCAAAGAGTGGTACTTCGCGAACAACTACATCTATGACATGGGCGCGCACGGCAACGATGCCAGCAAGCAAAGCACCTGGTACATGGGTCTGGGTACCGATATTGATACCGGTCTGCCGATGAGTCTGTCTCTGAACGTGTATGCCAAATACCAGTGGCAGAACTACGGTGCTGCGAACGAAAACGAGTGGGACGGTTACCGCTTCAAGGTGAAATACTTTGTGCCGATCACCCAACTGTGGGGCGGCCAGCTGAGCTATATCGGCTTCACCAACTTTGACTGGGGTTCAGATCTCGGCAACGAAGATTTCCGCGACCTGAATGGTAAGAAAGCGCGTACCAATAACTCCATCGCGTCCAGCCACATCCTGGCGCTGAACTACGATCACTGGCACTACTCGGTAGTCGCACGTTACTGGCACAACGGTGGCCAGTGGAATGACGACGCAAGCCTGAACTTCGGCGACGGCGACTTCAGCGTTCGTTCTACTGGCTGGGGTGGTTATCTGGTTGTGGGTTACAACTTCTGATGCTGAAAGCCCGGCAGCGCTTGCTTGCCGGGCCTACGTTCGAGTTTATGCTCTGCCATAGGCCCCGTTGTAGACCCGGTAAGCCGTTAGCGCCACCGGGCGTTACATACAGCTGAGCGCCCGAGTGGGGTCCAGCAGCCAAGGCCGCAGATATCCCACGGTATTGGAAAACGGCAGCACGCATTCCGGCAAGCGAATGCCCACTTCACGTTCAATAAACGCCCTTCTCGCCTGAACTCGTGCCCACAGTTGCGGATAATCAGCAGCAAGTTGTGCTCGCAACGCCTCATCCGCCAGCGCTACCGTATCTTCGATGCTCGCTCCACCGTAGCCGGGTCGGGAAGGAATGATATCAATTTGCAGCAGCATCCCGCTGGCAAGTGGGATAGCGGAATCGGCTGACACCGGGGAGCACAGCCACTCTTCATCCGCCACCAGATGCCCCGGATTCAGATGCCAGTGATAGTCCACCTTCGGTAACACATTTTCGATTAGCTGATACAGCTCGCCGCCGGTCATTCCCGGGCGAATGTTTTCCAGCCACGCCACCACCGCTCGAAAATAGGGAATAGCCACTATCTCAAGATAATCGCTGACCGCGTCGGGTAACTGTGCCGCAGATTCAACCACGTAAGCGCCCCGGCTGCTCAGCCCACCTTTATAACTGGTGGTCAGTGAAAATTTATCCCCCAGCTGCACCGTTTTATCTCCGGGGTAAAGATTCGCATGGGCGAAACGCTCCCCGGTGGCGGCAATCATCACCACGTTATTCGGCTGACCGTCGGCCGCCAGCAGGCTGGCAATCTGCTTTTCCGTTTTGCCCGGCGCAACGGCATTCAGTGCGCGGAGAATAGCCGTCGACGCCAGATTGGCCCCGTATTCATAATGCGCCAGTTCATTGGCATTATTGATAACGCGTGCGCCAGAAGCCGGAGAGATAAACACCCCAGTCGCATTGCGCAACTCGGCCCCCGGGGCCGCATCACGGATAGCGTCGACGATAAACGACGGGATGTCGAACATCTGCCGGGGGTTGTCGTTCACGCCGGTAAACAGCTTCCAGCCCGCCAGGCCGAGGGTTTTTCCGCCCGTGATGCCAGCCGCCTGCAAGATTTCGGGCAGTGATTGGGTGTTATCCATTGGCTGATTGGGTAACGAGAACCACGGCGCGTGCAGCACCCGGTTTTTCAGTCGCGCATGCGGCGCCAGTTTGAGGTTTTCATTGCCGAGCACCAGTCCCGCCTCGCCGTCGTGATGCAACACCAGCAGCGCTTCTTCAAAGCGGGGAATAAACCCGGTCAGATACTCGAAATTCCCGCCATGCTCTTTATCGGCATACACAATCAGGGTGTCGATACCCTGCTGGCGCATCCGTTCCAGCACCCGCGCTTCGCGCGCGACAAGCGTGGCATCAGTCAGCGTGACCGAAGGAATATCCGTCCAGCACGGCGGTGGGGGCATCGTTTTGAGTGAGACGGCTTGCGGGGTTGTCATTTCTGTAGTGTCCTTTAAACAGAGTGTCCGTTCACCCTACCGGAAATGCGGGAATTTGGCAGAACAAAATCCCGGGAATGTGCGCTTAACGCTCACCTCTGGTCTCGCAGCGCACTTTACGCAGAAAATCATTAAGAGAACGATCGGCGCGTTCGCTGAACCGTCGCCCGACAAGCGTCACCGTCAGGCAGCGGTCGAGACGAAAGCTACGGTAATCTTCCCGCCTCACCTTCCACCGGCACACCGGACAACGACAAATCCTGAATGTCTCGATAAATAGTCCTCGGCGAAACGCCTAGCCGCTCGGCCAATAGCGCCGCCGTCGTTAACCGCCTGCCACGCAGGATTTGCACTATCTGAAATAAACGATCGGCCCGCCGGGACATAGTCACTCCGTTAGCTTACGCCTCAGGCTGATGCAGCCCAATACGATTGCCTTCACTGTCAGTAAATAACGCGATGGTGCCAATCCCCTTCGGCAGCAACAGCGGACCAAATACACATTCTCCGCCCGCCGCTGTCACACGCGCCAGCGTCGCCGTTAAGTCCAGCGTATTGAGGTAAATAATACAACCTTCTGCAGAGGGTGAAAAATGGTCAAATTTCACCAGCGCCCCGCCGGTCGCCGTTTCTTGGTGAGGGAAAATTGCCATTTCAGCGCCTTCCATTTTTTCATGGCGCAGCGATACCTGCATCACCGATTCATAAAATGCGGTGGCGCGGGTCAGGTCAGAGACAGGAATTTCAAACCAGTTAATGATATTCATAAAACCTCCAGTGCTCATGATTGAGTTCACGGAGATCTTAGATCAGGGCTACTGACAACGTGCTGTCAGTAATAAACGCAAAAAAAAACCGCAGCACCAGGGCTGCGGTCTTTATGACGCTAAACGTCTTACGGCAGAATCGAAGGCTGGTCGGCGCCCTCTTTCTCAACTTTCTGCTGGATCAGGTGTTCGCGTTTCATCCCAAGCTTCAGCGCCAGCGCGGACGCTACGTAGATGGACGAGGCGGTACCGATGGAAACACCGATCAGCATCGTCAGCGAGAAGCCTTTCAGCATCGCGCCACCGAACAGGAACAGCATCAGGATAACCATCAAAGTGGTGCCTGAGGTGATCAACGTACGGTGCAGCGTCTGGGTCAGGGAGACGTTAAAGATTTCGTAAGGCGTACCGCGACGAATTTTGCGGAAGTTTTCACGAATACGGTCCGAGACCACGATGCTGTCGTTCAGCGAGTAACCAATAACCGACATCAGCGACGCAACGATAGTCAGGTCAACCTCAATCTGGAACAGCGACAGAATGCCCATGGTAATCACCACGTCGTGCGCCAGCGAGATAACCACACCCGCCGCCAGTCGCCATTCGAAGCGGAAACCGACGTACACGAGGATCGAAATCAGCGCCACCAGCAGCGCCATTGCGCCATTGGTCGCCAGGTCTGCACCCACGCTCGGACCGACAAACTCAATACGCTTAACCGCAGCGTGCTGGTTGGTGGTCTCGTTGATGACGCTCAGCACCTTGCTGCCCAGTTCCTGACCGCCGGTTTCCCCTTTGGCCGGTGGCATACGCACCATGATGTCGCGGCTGCTACCGAAGTTCTGCAACAGCGGATCGGCGAAGCCTGCTTTTTCCAGTGCGTCACGCATCTGGTCCATGTCGGCCGGTTTTTCGAGGCTGATTTCAATGACGGTACCGCCGGTGAAATCCAGGCCCCAGTTAAAACCACGGACGCCGATGATGATGATGGATGCCACCAACAGCAGGCCTGAAATGCCAAAGGCCCAGTAGTCCCAGCGCATAAAGTCATGGACTTTACGGCCGTGGTTTAATTGTTCAACAGTATATTCCTGTGCCACAACGCACTCCTCAGATAGACAGCTTGTTGATGCGTTTGCCGCCGTACAACAGGTTTACGATGGCACGGGTGCCGACGATCGCGGTAAACATGGAAGTCGCCACACCGATACCGGTAGTGATGGCGAAGCCTTTAATAGCGCCAGTACCGACCGCGTACAGGATGATAACTTTAATCAGCGTGGTAACGTTCGCATCGAAAATCGAGCTGAACGCGCCGCGATAACCTTCGTCAATCGCCTGCTGAATGGTACGTCCGTTACTGATTTCTTCCTTAATACGCTCGTTAATCAGTACGTTGGCGTCAACCGCAACCGCAAGGGTTAACACGATCCCCGCAATCCCCGGCATGGTCAGCGTGGCCCCCGGCAGCAGCGACATGATACCGACGATCAGTACCAGGTTCGCCACCAGCGCAGAGGTCGCGATCAGACCAAACTTCTTATAGAAGAAGATCATGAAGATGATGGAGATAGCCAGACCGGCCAGACACGCTTCCAGACCCTGCTGAATATTCTGCATACCCAGGGTTGGGCCGATAGTACGTTCTTCAACAATCTGAATCGGGGCAATCAGCGCACCGGCACGCAGCAGCAGCGACAGCTGACGCGCTTCGTTCGGGTTACTGATACCGGTGATACGGAAGCTGTTACCCAGGCGAGACTGGATGTTGGCGATGTTAATCACCTCTTCCTCTTTCACCAGGATGGAACGGCCTTTCGCATCTTTCTTACCGCTGTCTTTGTACTCCACGAACAGGGTCGCCATCGGTTTACCGATGTTGTCCTTGGTGAAGTTAGACATGATGTTGCCACCCGCGCTATCAAGCGAGATGTTAACCTGCGGCTGGTTGTATTCGTCCTGGCTCGAGGTGGAGTCGGTGATATGGTCGCCGGTCAGGATAACGCGCTTGTACAGCACAACCGGCTGACCTTCACGGGTATCTTTCACTTCGGAATCGCCCGGAACGCGACCAGAAGCGGCAGCGGACTGATCGACGGTGGTGTTCACCAGACGGAATTCCAGGGTTGCGGTCGCGCCCAGAATCTCTTTCGCACGTGCGGTGTCCTGAATACCCGGCAGCTCAACCACGATGCGGTCGGCACCCTGACGCTGAACCAGAGGTTCTGCCACGCCAAGTTGGTTAACACGGTTACGCAGGATGTTGATGTTCTGCTGTACGGCATACTCACGCGCTTCGTTCAGACGCGCATCGGTCATCACCGCACGCAGCTGGTTGCTGCCCTGCTTAGAGATAACCAGGTCGCGATGGCGCGGAGTCAGATAATCAATCGCCTGATTACGGGCCGCATCGTCGCGGAACGTAATGCTCAGACCATAGTTATCTTCTTTACGGACGGTAGTGTAGGCGATGCCTTTCTCACGCAGATCGCTGCGCAGGCCATCAATATTCTGTTCCTGCAATTTACCGAGCGCGGTGTCCATATCCACTTCCATCAGGAAGTGTACGCCGCCACGCAGGTCAAGACCGAGTTTCATCGGCTCTGCGGAAATAGCGGATAACCAGCGCGGGGTTGCCGGAGCAAGGTTTAACGCCACGACAAACTTGTCACCCAGCACGCTCATTAACGCTTCACGCGCGCGCAGCTGGATGTCAGTGGAGTCGAAGCGAGCAAGAATTGCGCCCTCTTCCAGTGCCACAGACTTAGCGGTAATTTTTTCTTCTTTTAAGGTGTTCTGGACCTGGATCAGCGTTTGCTCACTGGCGGCGACGCCGCGCGCGCCAGTGATTTGAACAGCCGGATCCTCACCATACAGGTTGGGAAGTGCGTAAAGCAGGCCGACGAGAATCACGACGACCAGCATAATGTACTTCCACAAAGGATAACGGTTTAACACGGCAGTTCCCTTTGGGAAAACAGTAGATTACAGCGCCTTCATCGTGCCTTTCGGCAGAACGGCAGCTACGAAGTCACGTTTAATGACCACTTCGGTGGTGTCGTTCAGTGCGATAGCAATGTAGCCAGCTTCAGCTACTTTGGTTACGCGACCCACCAGGCCACCGTTAGTCAGCACTTCATCACCTTTAGCGATGGAGTCCATCAGCTTTTTATGCTCTTTGGTGCGCTTCTGCTGTGGGCGCAGGATCATGAAATAGAAAATCAGACCGAACACCACCAGCATCAGGATCAGAGACATCGGGCTGCTTTGTCCCGGTGCACCCGTAGCGGCTACCGCATCAGAAATAAAAAAGCTCATTGAATTTCCCTCATTATTAAAATTAATCAACGTTCAACGGTGGAACAGATCGACCCTGACGTTGGTAAAACTCCGTCACAAAGCTCTCTAATTTACCCTCTTCGATAGCCTTGCGTAAACCCGCCATTAAGCGCTGATAGTAGCGAAGATTATGGATGGTATTGAGACGCGCGCCCAAAATTTCATTGCAACGATCGAGATGATGCAAATAAGCGCGTGAATAGTGACGACAGGTGTAGCAATCACACTCGGCGTCGAGTGTGCTGGTGTCGCTCTTATGCTTCGCGTTACGGATTTTTACCACGCCGTCAGTCACGAACAGGTGACCGTTACGGGCGTTACGCGTTGGCATCACACAATCGAACATGTCGATACCGCGACGCACGCCTTCCACCAGGTCTTCTGGTTTACCCACGCCCATCAGGTATCGTGGTTTGTCTGCAGGGATCTGCGGACACACATGCTCCAGAATTCGGTGCATGTCTTCCTTCGGTTCACCTACAGCCAGGCCGCCGACAGCGTAGCCATCAAAGCCAATCTCTACCAGACCTTTGACCGAGATATCACGTAAATCTTCGTAAACGCTACCCTGAATAATGCCGAACAACGCGTTCTTATTATTCAGAGAATCAAAACGATCGCGGCTGCGTTTCGCCCAGCGCAGAGACATTTCCATCGAGCGCTTAGCGTAATCCCAGTCCGCCGGGTACGGCGTACACTCATCAAAGATCATCACGATATCCGATCCGAGATCGTACTGAATTTCCATCGATTTTTCTGGATCGAGGAAAATCGGATCGCCGTTGATCGGGTTGCGGAAGTGAACGCCTGCTTCGGTGATTTTACGAATGTCACCGAGGCTGAACACCTGGAAACCGCCGGAATCGGTGAGGATCGGCCCTTTCCACTGCATAAAATCGTGGAGATCGCCGTGCAGCTTCATGATTTCCTGACCCGGGCGCAGCCACAGGTGGAAGGTGTTGCCGAGGATAATCTGTGCGCCGGTCGCTTCAACTTCTTCCGGCGTCATGCCCTTCACGGTGCCGTAGGTACCCACAGGCATAAAGGCAGGCGTTTCTACAACGCCACGATCGAAGACCAGGCGGCCACGGCGTGCGCGTCCGTCGGTTGTATCCAGTTCAAATTTCATTATTACTCCTGCGTCAGAAAGACAGTCTGACGTGTAAACCCTGCGCCGCGGAGCTTATTCCCCAACGCGTTCTTGAATCGCCGACGGATTGTACGTGATGAACATGGCATCGCCGTAGCTAAAAAAGCGATATTTTTGTTCTACCGCAGACTTATAAGCGTTCATAGTGTTCCGATAACCGGCAAAAGCGGACACCAGCATGATCAGCGTCGACTCCGGCAGATGGAAGTTGGTCACCAGCGCATCAATCACTTTGTATTGATAACCTGGGTAAATGAATATTTGCGTATCCCCGAAGAACGGCTCAATCAGGTCGGTTTTCGCCGCCTGGGCCGCGCTTTCCAGTGAACGGACCGAGGTAGTGCCGACCGCAACCACTTTGCTTCCACGGGCTTTCGCCGCTAACACCGCATCAACCACATCCTGCGGCACTTCAGCATATTCGGAGTGCATGATGTGATCTTCGATAGTATCGACACGCACCGGCTGGAAGGTGCCCGCGCCCACGTGCAGCGTCACGAACGCCATTTCAATGCCCTTCTCACGCAACTTCGCCAGCAGCGGTTCGTCGAAATGCAGACCTGCCGTCGGGGCGGCGACCGCACCCGGCTTCTGGCTGTAGACGGTCTGATACAATTCGCGGTCGGCATCTTCGTCCGGACGGTCGATGTACGGCGGCAGAGGCATGTGTCCGATGGCGTTCAGAATATCCAGCACCGGACGCGCGTCGTTAAACTGCACTTCAAACAGCGCATCGTGTCGCGCCACCATGGTGGCATTGATGCTTTCATCGTCGCCGAGCAGCAGCTCTGCGCCCGGCTTCGGCGCTTTAGACGCGCGAATATGTGCCAGAATACGTTTATCATCGAGCATACGCTCAACCAGCACTTCAATCTTGCCGCCGCTGGCTTTGCGGCCAAACAGGCGCGCCGGGATCACGCGGGTATTGTTAAAGACCAGCAGATCGCCAGGGTTGAGCTTGTCGAGCAGATCGGTGAAAGTACCGTGCGTCAGCGCACCCGTTGGCCCATCCAGTGACAGTAAGCGGCAACCACTGCGCTCCGGCTGTGGATAGTGGGCAATCAGGGATTCAGGCAGTTCAAAAGAAAAATCGGCGACGCGCATGACGGTAACTCGAGACATAATAAAGAGGCGGGTAGTCTAGTGGCAGGCCGCTTTGCCTGCAACCGGTAAGCCTTAATTACGGATAAAGCAAATCATGAATTTTCTCGCTCACCTGCATCTCGCACACCTCGCCAACAGCTCGCTGTCCGGCAATTTACTGGCCGATTTTGTGCGTGGTAACCCGGAAGACGATTATACCCCTGAGGTTGTCAGCGGGATCCACATGCACCGTCGGGTCGATGTGCTAACCGATAACCTGCCGGAAGTGAAGGTGGCAAAGGCGTGGTTTCGCCCACAAACGCGCCGCGTCGCGCCGATCACTCTCGACGTGATGTGGGATCATTTTCTCTCCCGGCACTGGGAAAAGCTGTCTCCGGAGATGTCCCTACCGGAATTCGTACGTTACGCGCAGGCTCAGGTGACGGTGATTTTGCCCGACTCGCCGCCGCGCTTCGTCAATCTCAATGACTATTTGTGGTCTGAGCGCTGGCTCGAACGCTACCGCGAGATGGATTTCATTCAGAACGTATTAAACGGCATGGCCAATCGCCGCCCGCGCCTCGACGCACTGCGAGACTCCTGGCAGGATCTCGATACACATTATGAAAAACTGGAAAACTCGTTCTGGGCCTTCTACCCGCGTATGATGGCTCAGGCGAAGGCCGGGGAGCTGTAAAACTTGCGCTTTATCACAAATTGATTATGCTGAAACCGTTGGAACATAAGAATTGATAGGTAAAACCTGTCTCAGCGATTGTCAGCTTCTCATTGAGTCACCTGCTTCCTCTCCCTATACTGGCCCGCGTTGCGTTCCATTAACCTTATATAATTAGAGGAGAACCTCATGGTTCTGGTAACTCGTCCTGCTCCTGATTTTACCGCTGCAGCTGTTCTGGGTAACGGCGAAATCGTTGATAACTTCAACTTCAAACAGCACACCAACGGCAAACCAACCGTTCTGTTCTTCTGGCCGATGGACTTCACCTTCGTATGCCCGTCTGAACTGATCGCGTTCGACAAGCGTTACGAAGAATTCCAGAAACGTGGCGTTGAAGTCGTTGGCGTTTCTTTTGACTCTGAGTTTGTTCATAACGCATGGCGTAACACCCCTGTCGACAAAGGCGGCATCGGTGAAGTGAAATACGCGATGGTTGCGGACATCAAACGTGAAATCCAACAGGCTTACGGCATCGAACATCCAGACGCTGGTGTTGCTCTGCGTGGCTCTTTCCTGATCGACGCTAACGGCATCGTTCGTCACCAGGTCGTTAACGATCTGCCGCTGGGTCGTAACATCGACGAAATGCTGCGCATGGTTGACGCGCTGCAGTTCCACGAAGAGCACGGCGAAGTGTGCCCGGCTCAGTGGGAAAAAGGGAAAGAAGGCATGAACGCATCTCCTGCGGGCGTGGCTAAATACCTGACCGAAAACGTCACCAAGCTGTAATCAGCAGACGTTATTTGGTAAAAAGGCTCGCATCGCGAGCCTTTTTTGTTTTTCTCTCGCGCTTAAAACGCAAAACACGAACAGCCCAGCACGCCCCAAAACGCCTGGTCGTCTGAAACCGGAATCGCCGACCTGCGCGCAACATCATGCTGATGACCGTGTACCCCGCAGCTACCGCCGCACTGATGCATCTGCACCACAGCGCCAACTTTTGCCGCCACAGGTGGAGCGGAACGGTAATGCCCCGGCACGTTCACTACCGGCGACCAGTCTGGCACAATCGGGATAGTCGGCGGCGCCAGCGGACTGAAATGCCCGGCGGCGTACACCACCTTGCCGTCAACGACCGTCAGCACCGATTCAATGCCTTTGATCTCCTCTTCCGGTACGCGGAAATAATCTTTCGATAACACCGCGATATCCGCCAGCTGCCCCGCCTCAATACGCCCTTTTTTGCCCTGTTCACTGGAGAACCACGCGCTGCCCGCCGTCCACAGCTCCAGCGCTACATCGCGCGGTAAGCGATTATCGTCGTCGTACATCGCCATGCCGCCCACGGTGCGTCCGGAGACCAGCCAGTACAGCGCGGTCCACGGGTTATAGCTCGCCACGCGAGTGGCATCGGTTCCCAATCCTACCGGCACCTCCATCTCGAGCATTTTTGCCACTGGCGGGGTGTGCTTCACCGCATCTTTGCCATAGCGGTCAACAAAATATTCCCCCTGAAACGCCATTCGGTGCTGGACCGCGATCCCGCCGCCCAAGGCTTTCACCCGTTCGATATTACGCTCGGTGATGGTTTCCGCATGATCGAAGAACCAGTGCAGGCCGTTGAACGGGATCTCGCGGTTCACCTTCTCAAACACGTCGAGCATCCGACTGATGGACTCGTCATAGGTGGCATGCAGGCGAAACGGCCAGCGATGTTCCGCCAGATGGCGCACCACCCGTTCAAGTTCATCTTCCATTCCCTCCGGCAGGTCCGGACGAGGCTGGAGGAAATCCTCGAAATCCGCCGCCGAAAATACCAGCATTTCCCCGGCACCGTTGGCACGATAAAAATCGGTACCCTGCCCCGGCTTGAGCATGTCGGTCCAGCGTTCGAAGTCGTCGAGTTCCTGTTTCGGGCGCTGGGTAAACAGGTTATAGGCAATGCGCACCGTCATTTGGCCTTTGGCGTGTAGCTCATCAATCACCTGATAATCTTCCGGGTAGTTCTGGAAACCGCCCCCGGCGTCAATGGCGCTGGTCAGGCCAAGCCGATTCAACTCACGCATAAACTGACGGGTCGAATTGATCTGCATCTCCAGCGGTAGCTTCGGCCCCTTCGCCAACGTTGAATAGAGGATCATCGCATTCGGCTTCGCCACCAGCATCCCGGTTGGATTACCGTTTTTATCACGCACAATTTCGCCCCCGGCCGGATCGGGTGTGTCTTTGGTGTACCCCACCGCCTTCAACGCCGCGCGGTTTAACAGGGCGCGATCGTACAGATGCAGCACAAATACCGGCGTATCCGGCGCGGCATCGTTCAGCTCTTCAAGGGTCGGCATTCGCCGCTCGGCAAACTGAAACTCACTCCAGCCGCCAACGACGCGAACCCACTGCGGGGACGGCGTCCTGTCGGCCTGCTCCTTCAGCATTCGCAGCGCATCGGCAACCGAAGGCACACCTTCCCAGCGCAGTTCCAGGTTGTAGTTCAGACCGCCGCGAATCAGGTGCAGATGCGAATCGTTAAGGCCAGGGATCGCCGTATGCCCTTTGAGATCGACAATCTGCGTGCCGTCTGCGGCATAACACATGATCTGTTCGTGGCTGCCGGTCGCGAGGATCTTACCCTCGGCGATCGCCACTGCTTCCGCCAGGGGGTTGTGCCGATCGAGCGTATGAATATCACCGTGGGTCAGGATCAGTGTGGCATGTTGAGACATAGAGAACTCCTCAAACTGGCTCAGGCTTTTTTAAGCCAGCCAGCGAAAATTCGGGTAACGATGGGCATCCAGAACCAGACGACCAACGCCACTACGCAGGCATCATTGATCAGATGCAGAAGCAAAGAACCTTTCAGGCTCGGAAGCAGTGCTCCGGTGATGTGAGGCACCAGGTTCGTACTCGGGAATATCACCAGCAGGGTTATCAGAAACTGCTTCCAGCGCTTGGGCTGACGTATGTGGGGGGCTGGCGGGGTGAACCAAAACGCGGCCTCGGTACGCACTTCGGTACGATCGCCCTCAGCCAGGAGCGGCGTAATCTCATCCACTAATCGCTGGCGGGTTTCCGACTGGGTCCAACCGTAAAGGTGTTCGAGGGTGTCGAAGCGGATGACGATATTCCACATTCCTTGCCCGTCGACGGGGCGAATCACATTCGCGCCGAGATGGCCCGGATACTCCGCGGCCACGGGCATTATTTTGCCGAGCCACGCTTCATAGGCCGCGCCGTCTTCAGGCCGCAGTGCATGGGTGATAACCAACGTCACATGTTTTTGTTGCGTCATGGTGAAAGGTTCCTGCAAGTGCAAACAGGCGGGCGAGCGCCCGCCGCCAGCGTTACGCTTTACGTTCAGGCGCACCGTGTACCAGCGTGTAGGCATAATCGACCCCCATGCCGTACGCGCCGCTGTGTTCGCGTACCAGGCCCATCACCGCGTCGTAGGTGCCTTTGCGTGACCAGTCGCGCTGGTACTCAAGCAGCACCTGCTGCCAGGTGACCGGGACCGCACCTGCCTGCACCATTCGGTCGATCGCACGTTCGTGGGCATCGACTGACGTCCCACCGGACGTGTCGGTCACCACATAGACCTCAAAACCTTCGTCCAGCGCCATTAACGCCGGGAACGTCAGACAGACTTCAGTCCACAGGGCAGAAATGATGAGTTTTTTTCGCCCGGTGGCTTTCACCGCCTTCACGAAGGCTTCATCTTCCCAGGAGTTCATTGAGGTACGTTCAATCGGTTTGACATCCGGATGCACCGCCAGCAGTTCGGGCCAGATATATCCGCTAAAACTTTTAGTTTCTACCGAGGTATAAATCACCGGTACATTAAATATCTTCCCGGCTTTGGCGAGCGCCACGGTATTATTTTTCAGCGTCTGGCGGTCAATATTCGCCACGCCGAAAGACATCTGCGGCTGATGATCGATAAAAATAAGCGTAGAATTTTGAGGGTCAATCAGTTCACGAATAGACATGAATACACCTTACAATCAATGTGTTAAAGGGATATTTCTTTGCGTGCTATATGCGATCGGGCCCGAATTGATAAAGCAAATTGAGTATAGCGAGGATTGACGACAGGGATATTAAAGATATTTGTTCGCTCTATTGAAATTAACCGAACGACACGGTTTTTATTTTGCGGCAGGCGTTAACGGCCCGCCGCAAATCAGAATTAATTGCCGAACCACACGCTGGCAGAAATGGCGGGTAGCGTCAGCACATCATCCTGCAACGTGCCTTTACCTTCTTTAAGCTGCCACTCTTTAACCGCCAACAGCGGAGACGCATCGAGTACCACTTCGCACGCTTCGCCCCGATTAATCGCCACCAGTACCCGCTGCTGTTTCAGCCCCCGGACAAACACCACCACGTTATCTTCGGCATAAATCACCTGACAGCCGCCGCGGCGCAAGGCCTGCGTCCGGTGGCGCAGTTTGGTCATCCGCTGATACAGCGCCAGCAAATCCAGATCCTGCTGCGCTTTGTTCCACGGGAACGGCTTGCGGCAGAACGGATCGTTATTGCCATCCAACCCCACTTCGTCACCGTAATAAATGCACGGTACGCCGGGCCAGGTAAACAGCCAGACGACCGCCAGCGGCAGGCGTGCCACGTCTTTGCCCAGCAGCGATTTAAAGCGAGCGGTATCGTGACTGTCGAGCTGATTGAACATCCGCAGCTGCTGCTGATGCGACAGGCTGGCGCGGTAGTTATCCATCCACGCCATGCAGGTTTGGGCGTCGATCATCTGTGGATCGTAGGAAATATCGGTATTGGCGAGGAAGCCCCACAGCGGGAAGGTGAAACCGCGATAGTTCATCGCCGCGTCTTCCGCATCGGCCTGTAGCCACTGGCGCGCATCACCGAAATGCTCGCCCAGAATATAGGCTTCCGGCTGCGTCTCTTTTGCCGCTTTGGTGATGCCGGTAATGTGCTGCAGGTTATTGCGCGCCCCGCCTGCTTCCCCGAGCATATGCACCACGTCGAGCCGCCAGCCATCCATGCCCCACGGCGCTTTCAGCCAGTGGCGCACGATGCTGTCTTCGCCGCGATACACTTCATTAATCAGCGTTTCCGAACTGAAATCCAGCTTCGGCAGGCTGGCATAGCCGAGCCAGTCCAGCGCCTGCCCTTCTTCGGAGAAACTGTACCAGTCCCGCCAGTGCGAGGACGGATTGTGACACGCGCCATCGGTGCCGCGATTGTGTCGGTCAAACCAGGCGTGCGAATCACCGCTGTGGTTGAACACGCCGTCGAGCACCAGCCGCATCCCTTCCCGCCGCGTATTATGGCGCAGCCGCAGCAAGGCCTGATCGCCGCCAAACTGCGGATCGACGTGACGATAATCTTCAGTGTCGTATTTATGCACGCTGGGAGCGACAAACACCGGGTTGAGATACAGCGCGGTCACGCCGAGCTTTTTCAGGTACGGCAGCTTTTCACTGATCCCATCGAGGTCGCCACCGTAGAATGTCGACCCGCCCGCTTCGGCGGTAAGCGGTTCATCCCAGTCACGCAGCACGATGTCGCGCCCGGCGGCGTGGTGATAATACACATTATCCTGTTCGGCGCTGCGCGGTTCGGTACGGGCAAAGCGGTCAGGGAAAATCTGGTAAAACACCTGATCGGCAACCCACTGCGGGCCGTCATCGGGTACGTCGACCGCAAACTGCTCCAGACGCGCGGGGGGAAAACGGCTAAATCCCTGCGGGGTAAACCAGCTCTGGCGATTTTCCCAGAGCAATTTGAAGCTATAACGGCGGCGTGCCTGACCGCTGCTTAAATCGATTTCCGCCCGCCAGGCGGTGATGCCCGGGGAGGGTTCGCTGCGCAGACGATGCATCGGCAGCGTAATTTCCTCATTATCTTCTTCCGCCCGCAGCGTTACCCGCAGCGGCGGCGTTTCACCGCTCAGCCACAGCGTAATCGCCAGTCGGTCCTGCTGCTGTTTCAGGAACGGTGCAACAGGAAGATGCCATGCCTTCAACATCGTCATTCCCCTTTGTTCAAAATGCGGTCACCATGCCACAGTCAGGCTGCGTTCGACTCATCATTATGACGTTAATTCGGGGAGGATGTCGGGGGATGAGCACTCCAGATTGACACAAATTTACGATACACTGTTGTTACTCAGTTGTTATATCCGTTGCGACAGAAGAGATGCGCAGTGCCTAATTTCGATTTACAGGACCTCTACGCCTTTACGGCGTTATGCGAACACGGCAGCTTTCGCTTCGCGGCGGAGGCGATTTGCATTTCGCAGTCGGCGCTCAGTCGCCGTATTGAAAAACTGGAGTCGGCGCTGGGCGTGCGCCTGTTCGACCGCACCACCCGCAGCGTGACGCTGACCCAGGTAGGCCGGACCTTTGCCCCGCGAGCCCAGCAGCTACTGAATGATTTTGACGATGCGCTAAGCGGCATCAGCGACCCGATGTTTTATGGCAGCGGCATTGTGACCGTGGCCTGCATCCCTTCCGCCGCCTATTACTTTATGCCTAAAGTGATCGCGCAGTTTCGCCGTCGGTTTGCCAAAGCACGCATCAAACTGGTGGATACCAGCGCCGGGAACGTCTATTCCGCCGTGCATAACCGACAAGCCGATTTTGGCCTCAGCTTTCTCTCCAGCGCGGAATCAGACCTGACGTTTATGCCGCTGGTGGACGAAACCTATCAACTGGTCTGTCACCAGGACCACCCTTTCGCGCAGCTTCCCTCGCTGAGCTGGCAGGACTTTTTTAACGCCGACTATATCTGGCTCAATAAATCTTCTGGCAACCGGCATTTGCTCGATCAGGCACTGGTCGATATCCCCGTCCGACGCCCGGCGGTGTGCGAAACGCGCCACGTGACCACGATGATTGGGATGGTTGAAGCTGGGCTGGGGGTTGCCGCCGTGCCATCCATGGCGTTCCCTGAGGGCGGGCATTCTTCGCTGGTGCTCAAGCCGTTGACCGACCCGATGATTAAACGTCAGGTCGGATTGATCAAAAAAGCGGGTGTGACCCTCTCGCCGCTGGCAAGCGAGCTGGAGACGATCATTACCGGGCTGTTTCTGCCGTAGCGGTTAAGGTATCCAGACCGGTCTCACGGATCGTGGCCTGCACCTGCGGCGAGGCCAGATAGCGCAACAGCTGCCGGGCGTCAGCCTGATGAGCGGACCCGGCCACGGCAGCCCCGGCAAAGCGGGTGACATACTGCACCGATTCAGGAATGCGTCCCGCAAACTCGACCCCCTTGACCGGGAGCAGTTCACTCACCTGCTGAAACCCCAGGGCATAATCACCTTTCGCCACCACCGAGGCGACGGGGATTTTTTCGATCATTTTGGCCTTCTGCTGTACCAAATCGGCAATGCCTAACTGACTAAACAATTCCGTCTGGACGTAGCGCCCACTGGCGCTGTCGGAATAAGCGATCGACCTGGCGTGAAGCAATGTCGCTTTCAGGGCCTCGACGGTGCTGATATCCGGTTTTACCGCGCCTTCGCGGACCACCATGCCAATGCGCGAATCCGCCAATTCTTCCCGGCTCCCCGGCGCTATTTTTCCTGTTTGCTGGAGCTTATCCAGCGCATAGCCCACCATGATCACCGCATCCGCCGTTTGCCCCTCCGCCAGTCGACGAGGAATCGCTTCCGGGGAGTTCCCCATCGACGGGCCATGAATGATACGTACCGTATCGCCGGTTGCGGCTTCGTACTGCGGGGCCAGTTTATCCAGCGCCGCCGAAAAACCACCAGAAATCATCACCGTAATCTCTGTAGCATTCACCGTCAGGCTGGCGTTTCCCGCCAGCGCAACCGCGATCCATAGCGTCAGTCTATTCATGATGCGGTGCCTTAATTGAATGATTTTTGGGTGTTCCAGCTATGGCTGGATGCACGGTGATAGAGATACAGCGTGGCAAGCAGGGCGCAGATTGCCGCGAAGCTCATCCAGTAGCCGGGGGCCGCTTTATCGCCGGTAAACTGTATCAGGGCGGTGGATATCGCAGGCGTGAAGCCACCAAAAATGGCGGTCGCCAGGCTGTATGCCAGTGAAAATCCGGCCACCCGCACTTCGGCAGGCATAATTTCAGTCAGCGCCGGGATCATCGCCCCGTTATACAAGCCATAGATAAACGACAGCCACAGCAGAACCGCCAGCATCATGCCGAAACTCGGCGCATGGGCGAGCACGGTAAGCGCGGGCCAACTGGTGAAAATAGCCAGCAGCGTCATCGCCACCAGCACCGGTTTACGGCCAAAGTGGTCTGAGATAGCGCCGCCAATCGGCAACCAAATGAAGTTTGAAATGGCGACCAGCAGCGTGACCAGCAGGCTATCGGAGGCACTTAACAGCAGCACTTTTTTGCCAAACGTTGGCGCGTAAACGGTTATCAGATAGAACGCCGTGGTGGTCATTGCCACCATCAGCATACCGGCCACCACCACGCGCCAGTTGGCCCACAGGGTTTTCAGCGCCTGGTTCAGGGGCAGATGCTCCTTGCGGGTGGCAAAGGCTTCCGTTTCCGTCAGTTGACGACGCAGAACAAAAATAAACGGCACGATCAGGCAGCCAACCACGAACGGGATCCGCCATCCCCAGGCCTGTAGCGCCTCGGCCCCCATAAATTCGTTGAGTAAATAACCAAGCGAAGCCGCAACCACAATCGACACTTGCTGGCTGCCGGACTGCCAACTGGTGTAGAACCCTTTGCGGCCCGGGGTGGCAATTTCCGCCAGATACACCGACACCCCACCCAATTCCGCCCCGGCGGAGAAGCCCTGCAACAGCCGTCCGCACAGCACCAGGAACGGTGCCCACAGGCCAATCGTTTCATAGCCGGGGATCAGCACAATCATAAAAGTGCCCGCCGCCATAATCGACAGCGTCACAATGAGCCCGCGACGGCGCCCGACTTTATCGATCCACGCCCCCAGCACCACCGCGCCAATCGGACGCATTAAGAATCCCGCGCCGAATACGGCAAAGGTCAGCATCAGCGAGGCGAACTCACTCTCCGCCGGAAAAAAGGTGTGGGCGATGTAGGTGGCATAAAAACCGAACAGGAAGAAATCGAACTGCTCGAGGAAGTTTCCCGAGGTGACGCGCAAAATCGCCAGGGCCTTCGCACGGAACAGTGAAGTATCAGCAGTTACAGGCATCTCGCCCTCCGTAATCAATAAAAATTAACATATTTAACTTTTAATCAACCATGAGAGTGCGCTATCTGCTGCCCGCGCATAAGTGCATTTCCCGCATCTATTCATGTGCAGGACGCATCAATAGCGGTCAAAAAAGCGCTTAAGCGAGGAATTACTGTGCGAATGAGTGAAAAACAACCGATCGGGGCGGATCGCTATTTGTGATTGAAGACACGTTTCAGGGGGGAGAGGTGAGGCGGTAAACATCCCGGCGACAGATTGCCGCCGGGAGGAAAGATGACTAAGCGAGGGCCCGCCGACGGTCGCGACGCACTTTAAACTGCCAGCCAATCAGCAGCAGCACAATCCACGCGAAGCCGACGTACAGTGAAATACGGGTGTCCGGATGCCAGCCAATCAGCACGATGATAAACACCAGGAACAGCAGGCCGACGAGGGTGGTGAACACCCCGCCCGGCACCTTAAACTTCAGATCTTTCACTTCTTCCGGCGACAGACGGCGACGGAACGCAATCTGTGACAGCAGGATCATGATCCACACCCAAACGGTGGCAAAGGTCGCCAGCGATGCGATCACCAGGAACACGTTCTCCGGCATGATGTAGTTCAGATACACCGCCAGCAGCAGCGCCACGGTCATCACCGCCACGGTCACCCACGGCACGCCGCGACGTGAGGTTTTGGCGAAGACCTTAGGCGCACTGCCCTGCTCCGCCATACCGTGCAGCATACGGCCTACGCCAAACACATCGGAGTTAATCGCCGACAGTGAGGCGGTCAGTACCACGAAGTTGAGGATGCTTGCGGCAAAGGTGATGCCCATATGCTGGAAGGTCATTACGAACGGGCTGCCGTTGGTGCCGACCTGATTCCACGGATAAATCGACATGATCACGAACAGCGTCCCGACGTAAAACACCAGGATACGCATCGGCACCGAGTTAATCGCGCGCGGAATCGACTTCTCCGGATCTTTGGCTTCACCGGCGGTGATGCCGATGATTTCAATCCCGCCGTAGGCAAACATCACCATTTGTAGCGACATCACCATCCCAAGCCAGCCGTTGCTAAAGAAGCCGCCGTTGCTCCACAAATTATGGATGCCGGTCGGCTGTCCACCGTTGCCAATCCCCCAGATGATGATGCCGAAACCGGCGACGATCATCACGATGATGGTGGCGACTTTGAAGAACGAGAACCAGAATTCCAGTTCACCGAACACCTTAACGCTCATCAGGTTGATGGAGCAGATGAGCAGCACCACGCTCAGCACCCAAATCCAGTGCGGCACCGTCGGGAACCAGACGCCCATGTAAATACCGAACGCGGTCACATCGGCGATGGCCACGATCAGGATTTCGAAACAGTAGGTCCAGCCAGTGATATACCCTGCCAACGGGCCTAAGTTGTCCTGAGCATAGCGCGAGAACGAGCTGGCAGACGGGTTGTGCACTGACATTTCGCCGAGCGCACGCATGATGATGTAAGCGGCAACGCCGCCAATGAGGTACGCCAGCAGCACGCTGGGACCGGCCATTTTAATGGCGTCTGCCGAGCCATAAAAAAGACCGGTACCGATTGCCGATCCGAGCGCCATAAAGCGAATGTGACGGGCGGTAAGCCCACGCTTTAGCTTGTTATTGGTTTCCATAAATTCCACTGCCTGTACAAAAAACAAAACCACGGAGCCGATGGCCCCGTGGTTAATTTCAATCCTCGTCCGCTAATTAATGCGCGCTGGAGGTCACCTGACGGCCTGCTGCGCGATCCCATCCCATCGCCAATACGGCGGCGACGATAGTTGGCATCAGCCATGCCAGACCTTGCTCGGCCAGCGGCAGATGCGCGGTCCAGGCTGGCAGAATGTCGGCGAATGCAGAGGCTTTCACACCGTCCAGCAGACCGAACACCAGGCTGATAAACATCGCCGGGGCAATCACGCGGGACGAATTATGCCACCAACCGCGGGTAAAACTTAATACTACCAGTGCGATACAGGGCGGATAAATCGCCGTCAGCACCGGAATTGAAATCTGAATCAAGTGGCTGAGGCCCAAATTGGACACTACCATCGAGAACAGACCCAGGATAAACACCAGTGAACGGTAGGACAGCGGCAGGTATTGGGAGAAGAACTCCGCACAGGCGGTGGTCAGGCCAACCGCGGTAACCATGCAGGCGATGAAAATCAATGCTGCCAGCAGGAAGCTGCCCGCGCCACCAAAGGTGTGCTGCACATACGCATGAAGAATCGCCGCGCCGTTAGCGTTTTGGTCAACCAGGGTCGCACTGTCGGAACCCAGACGGAACAGGGCCAGATACAGCAGGGTCAAACCCACACCCGCCATCAGGCCAGCCCACACGGTATAACGGGTCAGCAGACGCGCTTCGGTCACACCGCGAGAACGCGCGGCGTTAACGATAACGATGCCGAACACCATCGCGCCGAGGGTGTCCATGGTCAGGTAGCCATTCACGAAGCCGTTAGAGAACGGTGCGGTCTGGTAGGCATCCAGCGCATGGCTGATAGAGCCTGCAGGCCACATCAACGCGGCAACAGAAAGCACCACCAGGGCGACAATTTTCAACGGTGCCAGGAAGTTGCCTACGGTATCGAGCAGTTTGCCCGGATAGAGTGACACCAGGATAACCAGTGCGAAATAGATAACGCTGTAGATAAGCAGCGGCAGTGCGCCGTCACCGGTCAGCGGCGCGATACCGACTTCAAACGAAACGGTCGCGGTGCGGGGGGTCGCAAACAGCGGCCCTACCGCCAGATAGCACACCACCGCCAGCAGAATGCCCGCCACTTTGCCGATTGGCGTGCTGAGGCTATCGACCCCGCCACCGACTTTTGCCAGCGCAACGATGGTCAGAACCGGCAGGCCAACGCCCGTAATCAGGAAGCCTAAAGCCGCAGTCCAGACGTGCTCGCCTGCCTGCAAACCGACCATTGGAGGGAAGATAATGTTGCCCGCGCCAACGAACAACGCAAAGGTCATAAAGCCCAACGCGATGATATCGCGTGATTTTAACTGATGGGTCATAAACTCTTTACTGCCTGTGGATGTGGTGTTGAAAGAAAAAAATCGTCGCGCTAATCCTTGCGGAACCGATGCGGAAAAGAACAACTATGGCGAATAATGCAGTGGGAAACACTCCCAACGTTCGCGCGCAAAGAATAGTTATTGGGTTTATCGCGCAAAGGCAGTCAGACTGCGACTGCATGGGGGGCAATTTAAACGCTTATAACGTTTTAAAGCAATAAGGGATCGTGAAACCAGAGGATTATAGCAAGATCGAATTTACTCTCAGCATGATTAACCGGATTTACGAAAAACCTCTGGCCAATCATGCGAACAAAAAAGCAACAGACGTTCGTTAATTGTTCGCCGTCTGGTTAACTGGAAAGTTAAAAAACCGGCTTGCGACGGTCTTTGTCAATTTTTCCTGACATCCCTGCCATCAATCGCTTTTTTTGGCAATTAAACGTTCCGGCAACAGGAAGCTAAAGCGGGTCATTTTGCCGGGGATGCTTTCGATATCGAGGCGACTTTCGTGATGATTGACCGCATGTTTGACGATAGCCAGCCCTAAGCCACTGCCGCCGGTTTGCCGGGAACGGGCTTTATCGACGCGGTAGAAGCGCTCCGTCAGGCGTGGAATGTGTTCCGGCCCGATACCCGGCCCGTTATCTTCCACGCTGAACAGCGCCCCGTGCGGCGCGCGTTGCCAGCGCACACTAATTTCCGTGCCTTCCGGGGTATGGTTTACCGCGTTATACACCAGGTTGGAGATGGCGCTGCGCAGTTGCTCCTCGCTCCCCAGCACCTGCAAGTCGTCTTCAACATCGAAATGCAGAGTATGCTTCTGCTGGCTGAGCGTTTGCGCCTCGCGCTCCACGACCCGTAGCATCATCGGCACATCTATCTTTTCGTTTAGCGCCGCCAGCGGAGCGGCTTCAATACGCGATAAGGTGAGTAGCTGACGCACCAGGCCTTCCATGCGCTGGGTTTGTTCGCGCATAGTGTGCAGCGCTTTTTCACGCGGCGCACCTTCCAGCGTCTGCTCCTGCATCATCTCCAGATAGCCCTGCAACACCGTTAGCGGCGTGCGCAACTCATGGCTGACGTTGGCAAAAAAGTTCCGCCGGGCACCTTCTAACTGGTGCATTTGGGTCACGTCGCGCGCCACTAAAAGGAGCTGTTGTTCGCTGTAGGGCATCACGCGGATTTCCAGATGCCGTCCGGTGTTGAGCACCAGATTGAGCGGTTTGCTGAAATCGCGGGATTTGAGATAGCGGGAAAATTCAGGATAGCGCAGCAGGTTGAGGATATTTTGTCCGTTATCGTCCGGCCAGCGCAGATTCAGCATCTGCTGAGCCAGGCCGTTACACCAGAATATTGCTCCTTCCTCGGTGGTCAGAACCACCGCATCGGGCAGCGATTCCGCCCCGCTACGAAAGCGTTTGATCAGACTACCCAGCTCGCGACGACGCTTTTTATTACGCATCTGCATCTGGTGCAGGCCGTACAGCAACGGTTCCCAACTGCCACTGCCCGGCGGAGGGGTCATGCTGCGGTCGACCCATAACCACCACGACAGACGCAGTAAGTTCCAGAAATGCCAGACCAACAGTCCGGTCACAGCCGCCAGTAAAAACCACGGCAGATACCCGAAAATTGCCCCGAGGATCAGGGCCGGAATACAACAGAGGATCAGCTCAAAAACCAGCCTTTTCCATGACAGCCGTTCAAGCACGGGTCACACTCCAGTCAATTATCAGAAACGGGCTGAAAAACGATAACCCGTGCCGCGAACGGTTTGCACCATCCGGTCGTGACCGCTGTGTTCCAGCGCTTTACGCAGGCGACGGATATGCACATCCACCGTTCTGTCTTCTACATACACGTTGGTGCCCCAGACGTTGTTCAGCAGCTGTTCGCGGCTGTACACGCGTTCCGGATGGGTCATGAAGAAGTGCAGCAGTTTAAACTCGGTCGGCCCCATGTCCAGCGGGTTTTCACCGGTCATGACCCGATGGGAAGATGGGTCGAGGCTCAGACCCTGCATTTCAATCACCTCTTCCACCGCCATTGGTGAGATACGACGCATCACAGCTTTAATACGCGCCACCAGCTCTTTCGGCGAGAAAGGCTTGGTAATGTAATCGTCAGCCCCGGTTTCCAGGCCACGCACCCGGTCTTCTTCTTCGCCGCGCGCGGTCAGCATCACCACCGGGATATCGCGCGTCATCGACTCGCGCTTCAAATGCTTAATAAACTGAATGCCCGATCCCCCCGGTAGCATCCAGTCGAGCAGGACCAAATCAGGCCACGGCTCGTTCAGTTGATTAACCGCACTATCATAATCTTCCGCTTCAACCGGCTGAAAGCCATTTTGCTCCAGGACGAAGCACACCATTTCGCGAATTGGAGCTTCATCTTCAACGACCAGAATACGTCTCGCCATTATTTATCCTGTTTATTAATCATATGCGTATTATTCGGCGTCATTATGCGTCAGATTTATGACAGATTTATGATAGTGGGTTTTAACATTATGACACTGAAAAACTGCTGTCATTGCCCTGTTATCTATATACTGACGCCCACGCTTTTCCGCCACGGGTTTATTATGCGCATCCTTCACACCTCCGACTGGCACCTTGGCCAGAATTTTTACAGCAAAAGCCGCGCTGCAGAGCATCAGGCTTTTCTCGACTGGCTGCTGGAAACGGCACAGGCACAACAGGTGGATGCGATTATCGTGGCGGGCGATATTTTCGATACCGGGTCGCCGCCAAGCTACGCCCGCGAACTGTACAACCGCTTCGTGGTGAAACTGCAGCAAACCGGCTGCCATCTGGTGGTGCTGGCAGGGAACCATGACTCGGTGGCAACGCTGAACGAATCCCGCGATATCCTGGCGTTTCTCAACACCACCGTGGTGGCGGGCAGCGGTATGTCGCCATGCGTACTCAAACGCCGGGACGGCACGCCGGGGGCGATTTTCTGCCCGGTGCCTTTTTTACGTCCGCGGGATGTGATTGTCAGCCAGGCCGGGTCAACGGCAGGCGAAAAGCAGCAGCATTTATTACAGGCAATTACCGATTACTATCAGCAGCAGTATCAGCAGGCCTGTGAAATACGCGGCGAGCGTGAGCTGCCGATTATCGCCAGCGGCCATCTGACCACCGTCGGGGCCAGTAAAAGTGACGCGGTACGTGACATCTATATCGGCACACTCGATGCCTTCCCGGCGCAAAATTTCCCGCCGGTGGATTACATCGCCCTCGGTCATATTCACCGGGCGCAGAAAATTGGCGGCAGCGAGCACATTCGCTACTGCGGTTCGCCAATTTCCCTGAGCTTTGATGAAACCGGGAAAGCCAAAACCGTCAACCTGGTGAGTTTCAGCGCCGGTAAACTGGCCGAGGTGACACCGCTTGAGGTGCCGGTCACGCAACAACTGGCGGTGCTGAAAGGCGATTTCGCCAGCATCAGCGCCCAACTGGAACAGTGGCGCGACGGCGATACCCGAGCCCCGGTGTGGCTGGATATCGAAATCACCAGCGACGAATATCTGCATGACATCCAACGTAAAATTCAGGCCCTGACCGATGAACTTCCGGTCGAGGTGCTGCTGGTGCGCCGCAGCCGCGAACAGCGCGAGCGTATTCTGGCCAACGAACACCTCGAAACCCTGAGCGAGCTAAAAGTAGAAGACGTTTTTGCGCGTCGTCTGGCGCTGGAAACGCTGGAAGAGCCGCAGCAACAGCGCCTGTATCAGCTGTTTAACGAAACGCTGGGCGCGCTTTCCGGGGAGGAACAGCCATGAAAATTTTGAGCCTGCGTCTGAAGAACCTCAACTCATTAAAGGGCGAGTGGAAAATTGATTTCACCGCTGAGCCGTTTGCCAGCAACGGTTTGTTTGCCATTACCGGGCCAACCGGGGCGGGAAAAACCACCCTGCTCGATGCCATCTGTTTGGCGCTGTATCACGAAACGCCGCGCCTGAGCACCCTGTCGCAATCGCAAAACGATCTGATGACCCGCGATACCGCCGAATGCCTGGCGGAAGTGGAGTTTGAAGTCAAAGGCGTGGCGTATCGCGCCTTCTGGAGCCAGAACCGCGCCCGTAACCAGCCGGACGGTAACCTGCAGGCCCCGCGCGTGGAGCTGGCGCGCTGTGACGATGGCAAGATCCTCGCTGAAAAAGTGAAGGACAAACTGGATCTCACCGCCTCGCTGACCGGGCTAGACTATGGCCGTTTCACCCGCTCGATGATGCTGTCTCAGGGGCAGTTTGCCGCCTTCCTCAACGCCAAACCGAAAGAGCGCGCCGAGCTACTGGAAGAGCTGACCGGCACCGAAATTTACGGTCAGATTTCGGCCAGGGTGTTTGAGAAGCATAAGGAAGCCAAAATCGCGCTGGAAAAATTACAGGCGCAGGCGTCCGGTATGATTTTGCTGAATGACGAGCAACAGCAGGCGTTGCAGCAACGTTTGCAGGCACTTACTGACGAAGAAAAGCAGCAGCAAACCGAGCAGCTTCGCACACAACTCTTGCAGCAGTGGCTCAGCCGGGAAACAGAGTTAGCTGAAGCGCAGGCGCGCTCGCAGTCGGCCCTGACGGCAGCCCAGGCGGCGCTGAACACCGCCCAGCCGCAGCTCGCCACGCTGGCACAGGCCCAGCCCGCCGACAGATTGCGCCCGCTATGGGTCCGTCTTCAGGACAGCCAAACCGCACTGACGCAAACGCATCAGCAATCGGAAGAAGTAAATACTCGCTTACAGAGCCAGCTGGCGCTACGTGGGCGTTTGCGCCTCAGCGCCGAGCGGCAGCATCAGCAGTTGTCCGCCAGCCAGAAAACCCTCACCGACTGGCTTACCGCCCATGAACATCATCGCCACTGGCAGCGCGAGCTGACCGGCTGGCGAGCGGCCTTTAGTCAGCAGGCCCGCGAGACGGCACAATTACAGACCGTTATCCAACGCGAAAACGAGGTTACGCGCCAGCTCAACGCCCTACCGCCGACCACGCTTACCCTCGATGAGCCCGCCGTGGCGACCGCGCTGGAACAGCACAGCGCCGCCCGCCCGCTACGACAGCAGTTGAACGTCCTGCAAAGCCAATTCCAGCCACTGAAAAAGCGCCGCGAACAGCTGCAAACGCTGTTAATCCAGCGTCAGCAGGAACGGGAAAAAGGCGAAGCCGAACTGGCCAGCCGCCGCCAGCAATACAAAGAAAAACTGCAGCAGTTCAACGACGTCAGAACGCTGTGCGAGCAAGAGAAAATCATTGCGAAGCTCACCGATGAACGCGCCCGTTTACAACCCGGCGCACCTTGCCCACTTTGCGGTTCGGCTGAACATCCGGCGATTGCCGAGTATCAGGCCTTAAAGCCAGGCGTAAACGAAGCCCGCCGCGATGCGCTTGAAAAAGAGGTCAAACAGATTGGCGAAGCCGGGGCCAGCCTGAAAGGCCAGCTCGACGCGCTGGTTAAGCAGCAGCAGGCCGAACAAAGCGAGCTGCAGTCGGTAGCCGAACAGGAGCAAGCGCTCACCTCCCAGTGGCAAACCACGGTGGCTGGTTTGCAGATTGCCCTCACGCCGGAAGATGACATCGCGGCCTGGCTGAGCGAGCAGGAAAACTACGAACAGCAGCTGTATCAGCACAGCCAGCGTCTGAATCTGCAACGTCAGATGCTGGAGCTAAAAAACCAGCGCAGCACGCTAGAGCAGGAGATGGCGCAGCGCCAGCAAACGCTGAGTGACACTCTCGCCGGGTTTGGCCTGACGCTCCCCGCAAACGGTGAAGAGGCCGCCTGGCTGGCGGCGCGTGAAGCGGAAAGCCAGCAGTGGCAGACGCAAACCGAACAGCAGCAATCTGTTCAGCAGAAGCTGGCTCAACTGCAACCGCTGCTGGATACCCTGCCGGCTGAGGCCGCAAATGAAGATCGCGCCCCGGTGGCGCTCGACGGCTGGCAACAGGTGCATCACGACTGCGTGTCGCTGCACAGCCAGTGGCAGACGTTACAGCAGCAGGAAAACCAGCAGCGTGAGCGTCTGACCCTGGCGCAGAAAGAGTTTGATTCCGCACTCAGCGCCAGCCAGTTTGCCAGCCAAGCGGCGTTCCTGGCGGCGCTGCTCGATGACGAAACCCGCCGTCAGCTTGAAGAGCTGAAACAGACGCTGGAAAACCAGCTCCAGCAACAACAGGCCCTGGCATCCCAGGCGCAACATGAACAGATTCACCACCGGCAGCAGCGACCGGAGGATTTAGCCGACACGCTAACCCGCGAACAGGTACAGATTCTGCTTGCCAACCTGGCACAGCGTCTGCGTGACAACAGCGCCGCGCAGGGTGAAATTCGCCAGCAGTTGAAACAGGACGCGGATAACCGCGCCCAACAGCAGACACTGATGGCTCAAATCGACGCCGCGGCGCAGACGCTGGAAGACTGGAGCTGGCTGAATGCGCTGATTGGCTCCAAAGAGGGCGACAAATTCCGTAAATTCGCCCAGGGCCTGACGCTGGATAATTTAGTGTGGCTGGCGAACGAACAACTCAGCCGCCTGCACGGGCGCTATCTGCTCAAACGCAAAGCCAGTGAAGCGCTGGAGCTGGAAGTGATGGACACCTGGCAGGCCGATGCGGTGCGCGATACCCGCACGCTGTCCGGCGGGGAGAGTTTCCTTGTCAGCCTGGCCCTCGCCCTGGCGCTGTCGGATTTGGTCAGCCATAAAACACGTATCGATTCGCTGTTCCTTGATGAAGGCTTTGGCACGCTCGACAGCGAAACGCTGGATACCGCGCTGGACGCGCTCGATGCGCTGAACGCCAGCGGAAAAGTGATTGGTGTTATCAGCCATGTGGATGCGATGAAAGAGCGGATCCCGGTGCAGATTAAAGTGAAGAAAATTAACGGGCTGGGATACAGCAAGCTGGATAAAAACTTTGCCGTGGAGCGGCCTGAATGAAAAAAGTCATTTTATCGTTAGCGTTAGGCACCTTCGGCCTGGGCATGGCTGAATTTGGCATTATGGGGGTGCTGACCGAGCTTGCCCACAATGTGGGGATATCTATTCCCACAGCCGGGCATATGATCTCCTGGTATGCGTTCGGGGTGGTGATTGGGGCGCCTGTCATTGCCCTGTTTTCCAATCGGTTTTCCCTCAAACATATTCTGATTTTTCTGGTAGCGATGTGCCTGGTGGGGAACGCGATGTTCACCCTGTCGTCGTCTTACTGGATGCTGGCAGCGGGCCGGATGGTGTCTGGTTTTCCACACGGCGCCTTCTTTGGCGTCGGCGCAATTATATTGTCAAAGCTCGCCAGCCCCGGCAAGGTAACGTCAGCCGTCGCGGGTATGGTCAGCGGCATGACCCTCGCCAACCTGCTCGGCGTGCCGCTTGGCACCTGGCTGAGCCAGGAATTTAGCTGGCGCTACACCTTTTTATTGATCGCCATTTTTAATATTGCCGTGCTGACCGCAGTGATATTTTGGGTACCCAATATTTCCGATAATGCCAAAAGCAAACTGCGCGAGCAGTTTCACTTTCTGAAATCACCCGCGCCCTGGCTTATCTTCGCCGCGACCCTGTTCGGCAATGCCGGTGTCTTCGCGTGGTTTAGCTACATTAAGCCGTTCATGCTGACGGTCGCTGGTTTCAGCGAGGGGAAAATGACGATGATCATGATGCTCGCCGGGCTGGGTATGGTCTCGGGTAATCTTCTCAGTGGCCGCTTATCCGGAAAATACTCCCCGCTCAGTATCGCCATTGTGACGGATTTGATTATTGCGCTTTCGTTGGGTCTGCTGTTTTTGTTTGGCGACAACAAAATCGCGTCGCTCAGTCTGACATTCATCTGCTGTATGGGCCTGTTTGCCCTTTCTGCACCCTTGCAAATTTTGCTGCTGCAAAATGCGAAAGGTGGCGAAATGCTGGGGGCTGCCGGGGGACAAATGGCCTTTAATCTGGGGAGTGCCGTCGGCGCTTACTGTGGGGGAATGATGCTGACGGCGGGGTTTGCCTACAACTACGTGGCGCTCCCCGCGGCCCTGCTGTCATTTTTCGCGATGTCATCGCTACTGATTTATGCCTCCTGCAAACAGAAGCCTGCACCTGCGCTCTCGTCGACCTAAACGCGGATTACAGCGGCCACAGCCAGGCCGCACCGCGAACGCCGCTCGAGTCACCATGCACGGCTTTGCGGATTGGCGTCTGACATTCACCGCCGAAGACAAAATTCTTCACCAGTCCCGGCACGGTTTTGTATAAGCGCTCGACGTTGCTCATCCCGCCGCCCATCACAATGACGTCCGGATCGAGAATGTTCACCACGTGAGCCAGTGATTTAGCCAGCCGCAGCTCGTACCGACTCAGCGCCAGTTCCGCAACTGCATCCTGCTCGTCGACCAGACGTATAATTTCACTGCCTTTTAACGCCTTCCCGCTCAGGCGATGGTAATCCGTCGCAAACCCGGTGCCGGAGATAAACGTTTCGAGGCAACCCTGCTTCCCGCAGTAGCACGGTACTTCTTCGCGATAACGCAGCTCGTCTTCATCCATCCACGGTAAGGGATTATGACCCCACTCGCCCGCCGTGCCGTTGCCGCCGATATGCGCCCTGCCGCCCAGCGCCACGCCTGCACCGCAGCCAGTACCGATGATCACCGCGAACACGGTTTGTGCCCCTGCCGCCGCGCCGTCAATAGATTCTGAGACCGCCAGACAGTTGGCATCATTCGCCAGGCGCACTTCGCGATTGAGACGTTTGCTCAAGTCTTTGTCAAAAGGCTGACCATTCAGCCAGGTGGAGTTGGCATTTTTCACCACCCCGGTATAGGGCGAGATTGACCCCGGGATCCCCATCCCCACACTCCCGGTCTGCCCGGTTTCCTTCTCCGCCATCGCCACCAGAGTGGCAATGGTCTCGATAGTCTGCTGATAGTCATCGCGTGGTGTCGGCAAACGATGGCGGAATAACTGCTCACCCTGGTCACTCAATGCGATGACCTCTGTTTTGGTGCCACCCAAATCTATTCCAATACGCACAGAAGCCTCCCCAGTGCCTGATTAACAATGCAAGCATAGTGACAATTCGCTATCATGCCCGCTGCATTTAACGACAAAGCCGTGGAAATTATCATGCTGTGGTTCAAAAATTTAATGGTTTACCGTCTTAGCCGCGACATTTCTCTGCGCGCCGATGAGATGGAAAAACAGTTAGCCGCGCTGGCGTTCACTCCCTGCGGCAGCCAGGATATGGCAAAAACCGGCTGGGTCCCGCCGATGGGTTCGCACAGTGATGCTTTCACGCATGAGGCCAACGGTCAGATCCTGATCTGCGCCCGCAAGGAAGAGAAAATTCTCCCTTCCCCCGTTGTGAAACAGGCGCTCGAAGCTAAGATCCTGAAGCTGGAAGCCGAACAGGGCCGTAAGCTTAAGAAGACCGAAAAAGATTCCCTGAAAGACGAAGTGCTGCACTCGCTGCTGCCACGTGCCTTCAGCCGTTTCAGCCAGACGCTGTTATGGATTGATACCGTCAACGGCCTGATCATGGTCGATTGTGCCAGCGCCAAGAAAGGCGAAGACACCCTGGCGCTGCTGCGTAAAACCCTCGGCTCACTGCCGGTGGTTCCGCTGGCGTTGGAAAACCCGATTGAGCTGACCCTGACCGAGTGGGTTCGCTCCGGCAACGTGGCGCAGGGCTTCCAGCTGCTGGATGAAGCAGAACTGAAAGCGATCCTTGAGGACGGCGGCGTGATCCGCGCCAAGAAACAGGATCTGGTCAGCGATGAGATCGCGGTGCATATCGAAGCCGGAAAAGTGGTGACCAAACTGGCACTGGACTGGCAGCAGCGCATTCAGTTTATGATTTGCGACGATGCGTCGATCAAACGTCTGAAGTTCTGCGACGAACTGCGCGATCAGAATGAAGATATTGAGCGTGAGAATTACGATCAGCGTTTCGACGCCGACTTTATCCTGATGACCGGCGAACTGGCTGCGCTGGTGGCTAATCTGGTTGAAGGTCTGGGCGGCGAAGCTCAGCGTTAAGCAGGTGCCTTCCTGTGCAGACAGGAAGGCGTTTTATTACAGGTAACGGCAGAGATACGAGGTCGGCTCAGCGACCTGCAGATGAAATTCACTGTGGCCTGGCACGTTAAACACCTGCCCGGCGGTATAGGTTTTCCACTCCGTTTCACCCGGCAGCAGCACGTGTAGCGCCCCGCTCACGACGGTCATTTCTTCAGGCTGCGCCGTCCCAAAGGTATATTCCCCTTCGGCCATAACGCCAACGCTGGCGCGGCCAGTGCTGCTGCTTGTAAAACCGATGGACTTCACTTTCCCGGAAAAGTACTCATTGCTTTGAAGCATAAACAGACCCTTATTGTTTCGTCGTTGTGTATGAAACCAATATAGGGGGCGTGACAGCGAACTGTCACGTACTAACTGAGAATTAGATCAACAGTTCCGCGACCAGCCTCGCCACCAGCACATTCGATAACAGGACCGGAACATCCAGCGCTTTCTGCAGTAAATCACGATGCCGCTGATTGAACCCCAGGCAGTCGAGCATCAGCACGTCCGCCCCTTCAGTCATCAGCTTCTTTCCGGCGGTGACCAGTTCTTCTTCGGTGCCGTGAATAGGGTTTGCCAGCGCATAGTGAGGCGGATTCTGTAGCACCTGCCATTTGATGCGTTGAGACTTCATTAACTCCGGAATTGGCACAATCACGCCGACCTGATGCCCATCGACGATGGAGCTCACCAGCGGCGGGATAATGCGCTGCGGTTCGATAAGGATCGCGTTTCGTGCCACCAGACCGCTGATGGGCGCGGTGCTCATGAACAGAATGACGTCAAAGTCCTGGTTATCCAGCACTTCTATAACCGATTGTAAATCGCGTTCGATCTTCTTGCGGGACACTTCAGCCAGCTGATTATCATTCAGAAGAGTAATGAGAACCTCTTCACCGGGTTCTGCGGCGTACTCTTCCATGACCGCTTCTCGTGTCATTTTTCCCACCAGACTGACATGGGTAATCTGATCTTCCCTGATGTGCTCTGTCAATAACGGCATCACCTCACGCATCGGCACGACACCGATGGTAAGAATCGCCAAAGTCGCACTCATGTTATGTACCTTTTATCACGACATTCACAACTTCGTTACAGGCTCACGGCTCACTAACAGCCCCCTGGATGGCTAAAAAAACAACCGTTCAGAAGCGTAGCAGCTTCCCTCGACGGGCGTTTGTAAAGATTCCAGGTAACTCCAATTCACTCCAGTAATATCTTGAACTTAACGTTTCTTTAACATTTAATTTAGTTAAAAAGTGTGATTTACGCCCGCATCGCGCAGGCGTTGCGCAATATAAAGGGGATTTAAGACTTATCGGGGTCTTCATAACGCCGTTTGGCGTCGAGAGCTTCAGCCTGCGTGGGGTGCTCGCTGATCAATGAGTCAGGTTTGGGATGGTCGGCGCGCAGTTCATACCAGGTGACGGTCTGACCAGGTTCACCTTTTTCAACGGCCACAACGCGGGCTTCGCGCGGATACGGGGGTTTTGTCGGCATAGTTGCTCTTCCTCTTTCGGTTCAGAGCCTTAAGTATAGGCGCTAGCCAGCGCTTGCTGAATTTACCAGAATTGTTGAAGTTTTCGTCGCTGCGATAGCCGCCAGCACTTGCGCCACCACTTCATCCGGTTCACTGGCGGCGTCCACGGTAAAGTGGGCCGTTTCGCGATATAGCGCATCACGCTGGGACAGCACTTCCCGCACTTCTTCGCTGATAGGCTTTCCGGTCAGGGTTGGACGCTGTGAGGCTTCCGGGAAGGCTTCAAGACGGCCTGCCAGTACCGCGACCGACGCTTTGAGATAAATCACAATCCCACTCTTACGCAGAAAGTCACGATTAACCGGGGCCAGAATGATGCCGCCGCCGGTGGCAATCACCGTTTGCGGCGCGGTAACGGTTTGCAGGGTTTTGGTTTCCAGCGCACGAAAAGCAGGCCAGCCCTCTTTTGCCACGATATCGGCAATACTCTGTTGCGCACGCTGTTGTAAGAAAATATCGGTGTCGACGAAATCGAAATGACAGGCTTCGGCGAGCTTCTGCCCGACAGTGGTTTTACCGCACCCGCGGGAGCCGATAAGGAAAATGGGCTGTGTAATCACTGAAAATCCCCCTGGTACTGCGGCGATGAGCCGTACACGTAAGCGGATAATAATACCAGCAAACTAGTACGCAAGTAAGTGTAAAGTAAAAATTACACCCTTAATCCAGAATCCCAATCGTTCCTTGTCATTATTGGCTATTGGGCGAAATGAGGGTGTAAAGAAATAGTGTCATTGTGTGTTGCGGCAACCTTACATGAAAGCGCGACGGTTTGACAACCCCTGACCGGCTGCAAAAGGTAACACATTTATGCACAGATTGACTTTGGCAATGTATGACTGCTGGGTTAATTCTGCCCGCGCTGAACCGCCAGCAGCCACTTGTCGAGCTCTGCGGCAAACTGTTGGCGATCCCGCTGAGACAAACTGTCCGGGCCACCGGTCTGAATGCCGCTGGCCCGCAGCGTATCCATGAAATCTCGCATCGTCAGACGCTCGCGAATAGTGGCCTCACTGTATCGCTCCCCGCGCGGATTGAGCGCCGCGCCGCCTTTGGCAATAACTTCCGCCGCCAGCGGAATATCCGCAGTTATCACTAAATCACCCGGTTGGCACTGACGCACAATTTCGTTATCAGCGACGTCAAAACCGGCAGGAACACGCATTGCACGAATGAAACGTGACGGCGGGACGCGCAGGTTCTGGTTGGCAACCAGCGTAACCGGCGTTTGTGTTCTGTCCGCCGCGCGGAACAGGATTTCTTTAATCACATTCGGACACGCATCCGCATCCACCCAAATCACCATACTCACTCCTGAATAAAATTACCGGGGCATTGTCGCCTGCTTTCTTCTTCCGGCAAAGCCACAAAATGATAAGCTAAGAGGCATTATCAGAAAAACGCTGAGGGAGAGACAGAATGGAAAAGAAAATCGGTTTCATCGGCTGCGGTAATATGGGCAAAGCCATTCTCGGTGGCCTGATTGCCAGTGGCCAGGTCCAGCCCGCCCAAATTTGGGTTTATACCCCATCGCCTGAAAAAGTCGCTGCCCTGCACGATCAGTATGGCATTAACGCCGCCGAGTCAGCTCAGGATGTCGCCCAAGTGGCCGATATCGTCTTTGGTGCGGTCAAGCCAGGCATCATGACCAAAGTGCTGAGCGATGTGGCGTCCAGCCTGAATAAAGACACGCTGGTGGTGTCAATTGCCGCCGGTGTTACCCTCGATCAGCTCGCCCGCGCGCTGGGGCACGACCGTAAAATTGTTCGCGCAATGCCAAACACCCCGTCGCTGGTCAATGCCGGGATGACCTCCATCACACCTAACGCACTGGTCACCAGTGAAGACATTGCCGATGTAGTCACTATTTTCCGCTGCTTTGGTGAAGCCGAAGTCATTGCCGAGCCGATGATCCACCCGGTGGTGGGCGTCAGCGGTTCAGCGCCAGCCTATGTGTTTATGTTTATCGAAGCGATGGCGGATGCCGCTGTACTGGGCGGAATGCCGCGCGCGCAGGCCTATAAGTTTGCCGCACAGGCGGTGATGGGCTCAGCCAAAATGGTGCTCGAGACCGGCATTCATCCGGGCGAACTCAAAGATATGGTCTGCTCTCCTGGCGGCACCACCATTGAAGCGGTTCGCGTGCTGGAAGAAAAAGGTTTCCGCTCGGCGGTTATCGAAGCGATGGTGAGCTGTATGGAAAAGTCAGAAAAACTGAGTAAAGCCTGATCATAACTGAAAACAACGGGTGGGCCGCCATTGCGTCTCACCCGTTATTTTATCTTTGCATTACCCGGTTTTCTTCAGACATGCACTCATAAATTTATTACGATCGTCACCCTTCAGCGACTGCTGGGTTGCGGTGGCATTACACTCACGCATTTTCTGCTGCTGTGGGGTCAGACTTTTTTCTTCCGGTTTTGAGCTGCCGTTTTTCAGGCAGTCGCTCATATAGGTTTTCCGCGCATCACCTTTCAGCGTTTTGGCCGTCGCCTGCTGGTTGCAGGTGGTCATTCGCTGTTGTTGCGGGGTCAGCGTTTTTTCTGCGGCTCCCACGGTTGTGAGAAATACCATGCCGAACAGTAGAGTCACCAGTAATGTTATTTTCATTGCACCATCCTTCTTTGAGGGGATCTCAGTAAGTCTGGTCGCTCATACGAAAAAAACCACCTTACGATGTAAAAAATAGCGATAAGTAAAGTGCATGGCTTGTGGAATAATAGAAGAGGAGCGGCGATTACGGGATCCCTCGCCGCCTTAGATTACGGCATCCACCTTAATTACGCGGATGCCGTAATAGCTTCTTTATATACTGATGCAGTAATTCGGTATCGTGCTCGGGAACATTAAGCTCTGGTTTAACTTCATCAAGCGCTGCTTCAATATCTGTTATCAGTGCCTGCTGTTCCGGCTGTCGCATGTGGCGTAACAACGCGGTTACCACAATTTCTAATGCCTCTACCTGAACCACTAACTCCTTTGATTCTTCTTCCTTTTCTGCAAGCTTAACCAACAGTTCTGCAATCAGATTTTTCATGGTGAGACTTCCTTATGAGAATGCCTGAGACGGTAGCACCGATGATCCATAATGCCTAGCTGCCATAAGAATTATTTTATAATTTTTGAATTATGCAAATTGAATGGATAGCGAAACGTTTCTCTCGCGAAGATTATCCCTACCAAAATTCAGGGGGCCGAAGAAATAACACGCCAGCCCCTCAGTGTGAACCGTTTAATTGATGGAATTATGCTGGCGTCGGCGCAGCATAATGGCGAGCTGTACCAGATTGATAAGCACGACAATCGCGGTGGCGACAAACACCCAGCGGAATCCTGCCATCGCAGAGACCGAGGCTCCTATTAGCGGCCCCACCACGTTGCCCAAATACATAAACGACTGGTTATATCCGAAGATGCGTCCGGTTACCTGGTCACTGGAATATTTCAGCAGCAGAGTTTGTACCGCCGGCAGCATTGCGCCATCGGCAAAGCCCAACAAAAAACGCAGCACGCCAAGCTGGAAAGGCGTAGTGACAAACGACATCGCGAAGAACATTATCACCGCGCAAAACAGGGTAGCCAAAAGAATACGGTGCGCGCCGATACGGTCGCCAAGCTTGCCCAATCTGGGTGCGGAAATGAGCGCTGAAATTCCCGGCACGGCGGCAATCATCCCGGCCAGAAACGCGATGTTATTACTCTGCGGCTCCATCGATTTAATAAACAACGCCAGAATGGGACCAATCGAACCATTACACAGCTGGATAACCAGGGTGGTGAAAAACAGACTGATCACCAGTCCCGGATAGGTCAGAGACGCGAACACCGCTTTTCCGCTGAGACGATCGGCTTTACTCACCTGCGGACGCGCGCCCTCTTTAATCAGGAATAGCGTCACCAGAAAACTCACCGTCAACAAAATAGCAGTGATGAAGAACACGGCACGCAGGCCAACGTGGTCAGCCAGGAATCCGCCCAGAAGTGGGCCGCCAATCACGCCGCTGATCTGTGCCGTCGACAACGTGCTTAGCGCCCAGCCGCTGCGCTCACGCGGCACCTGCGAGGCTACCAGTGCCATCGCGTTCGGGATATATCCGGAGGTCAGACCCATAATGGCGCGCAGAATAAACAGCTGCCAGACGTTGGTGGCAAAAGCCTGAAGCAGGATAGCAATCGCCATTCCGAGCGAGGCGCGGAGCAGCATCAACTTGCGACCTTTACGATCCGCTAAGCTGCCCCACATCGGCGAAACAATAGCTGATACCAGAAACGTCACGCTGAAGGTCAGACCGGACCACATCGACAGAGCTTCATGCGACGTGACCCCCAGTTGGGAAACGTACAGCGGCAAAAAAGGCAGGATTTGACTGATGGCGAGGCCAGTAAAGAAGCAGCCAAACCAGACGGAAATGAGATTAACCTTCCAGGATTCCATAACTACGCGTTTTCATTCGTTTTCGATATGTATTTTCCAGCATAGCAAGCAAGCCATCTGCTTGTATGGCGCGAGATGCGCTCCACGAGAGTTTGGTGTTTTATTTTTCCATTATGAAATTGTGTGACACATCTCACGATTATCAGCCTTTTTACAGCGCGTTATGCTCAACGGCAGAGGCCATACCCGCGCATCCCCAGATGAAAATGGTTGGCATGGGCTGCGTTATAATCCGGCCCGAGCCCATTGCCATAGTACTGGCAACTGGCGGCGAGCAACGCCCGCAAGAATGGCTCACTCTCTGCGGTTTTCCAACCTTTAAGGACCGTAATATTTCGCCCGTCGGTCAGGCGAAATCCGCTGATATCCAGTGCGTCTGCGGTCGCATGCTCGCTCAGGCGGGCATTCTGGCGATGATAAATATTCCGACAGGCAAAACTGCCGAGATGGTCAATCTGACGCAGTCCACTACCGAGGTATTGTCGGGCGAGCGGTTTCGCCTGCTGCTGCACGAACAGCGCGCTGCTGAGTGCCAACGGGCAGCTCGCCACAAAACGCTGACTGAGCCGAACGTCGCCAAAATTCGCCACGCTGACCGCGTGATGCAACGGACACGGCCCATCGCTGTTGTTGGCTAGGTTTTTGGTGCTTATCCAGCCACGTTGGTTAGCCTGTTCCAGTAAGATGGGACAACGTTCCGCGGGTAAGCGCTTCAGCTTAAATTGTGTTATCCGACCAGGCGGATCGTCCAGCGTCAGCGGCGCAAAAGGATTGAATTGCGGCGGCAAAAAGCGGTACCCCAGATAGCCTACGGCAACCATGACCAGCAGCCCGATGACCCCTTTCCCTCTCATTATTTCTCCTGATACTGAAAACTAAGATTATGGCAGAAGCGCCCGGAATGACGTGATATGGTATCGGCTTTGTGTTTTCTGTGGATGGATGTGGAAATGGCTAAGTTGCGGGTTGGGGTCGTCTTTGGCGGGAAATCGGCTGAACATGAAGTCTCTTTGCAGTCGGCAAAGAACATTGTTGAGGCGATGGATAAGACGCGTTTTGAGGTGGTGTTACTGGGTATTGATAAGCAGGGTCAATGGCACATTAATGATGCCAGCAGCTATCTGCTCAACGCGCACGATCCTGCCCAAATCGCCCTGCGCCCTTCCGACATTACGCTGGCCCAGATCCCGGGTAAATCTTCTGAGCAGTTAATCAACGCCGAAAGCGGCCAACCGTTGCCCGCTATTGACGTTATCTTCCCGATTGTCCATGGGACGTTGGGCGAAGACGGTTCCTTGCAGGGCATGTTGCGGATGGCTAATTTGCCATTCGTGGGTTCCGATGTCCTGAGCTCAGCGGCCTGTATGGACAAAGATGTAACCAAGCGTCTGCTACGTGATGCCGGGCTGGCAATTGCGCCGTTCGTGACCTTAACCCGAACCAACCGTGCAAAATTCAGCTTTGCCGTGGTGAAGGAAAAACTCGGTCTGCCGCTGTTCGTTAAACCGGCCAACCAGGGATCCTCTGTTGGCGTCAGCAAAGTGAAGACCGAAGAACAGTATCAGCAGGCCGTGGCGCTGGCGTTCGAGTTCGACAGTAAAGTGGTAGTGGAAACCGGTATCAACGGGCGTGAAATCGAGTGTGCGGTCCTCGGCAATGATGAGCCTCAGGCCAGCACCTGCGGTGAAATTGTACTGAACAGCGAGTTCTACGCCTACGACACCAAATACATCGATGATAAGGGTGCCAAAGTGGTGGTCCCTGCGGCAATTGAACCGACGGTCAATGATAAGATTCGCCAGACGGCGATTGAGGCATATCAGGCTCTGGGCTGTAGCGGAATGGCGCGCGTCGATGTGTTCCTGACGCCGGACAATGAGGTGGTGATCAATGAAATCAACACCCTGCCGGGCTTTACTAATATCAGCATGTATCCGAAGCTGTGGCAGGCGAGCGGTCTGGATTACACCAGCCTGATTACCCGCCTGATTGAACTGGCGCTGGAGCGTCATCAGGCCAATGCGGCACTGAAAACCACCATGAGCGCCTAAGATTGATGTTACCGGGCGGTGGCAACGCTGCCCGGTTTATGCCTGCGGACTCTCATTTTCTTCCACCGGGCGACGGCGAATCACGAATCCCGCCAACCAGAAACTGACGACCCAGGTCACCAGGCCCACGGCATAAGTCTGCCAACCCTTCGCTTCAAAGCCCAACAGCCCGACCACGCCATTGAGTATAAATATCAGACCGATGGCAAAGGCATAATAGTGCCAGTCGCGGCGAATTTTATCAGGCAGTTTCATAACCACTCCGCAAAAGAAAACGCTATCGTCGCACATTGCGCCAACGCCGTCTGCGCGGTGCTTAGCAAATTTTTAACATTCACCCGTTTGACTTAGGGAGAAACTCTGTGAACCAGGCTGTAAAAGATGAAAATAGGTGCCTTATCGCCGCAAAATTACCACGAATCTGATATTGACAATGGCCTTCTGCTGTCAAACTCACACTCATATATTCTGGCGGTCGCCAGCAGATAAAACGCCTGATAGCGTCAGTGCGTGAGTTGTATCAGGAGGTCGTTATGACTGAATTCACTTTCTCCAGGTCTATTATTGCCGGGAAAAAAAAGGAATCCTCCACCCCGGGTAATATCGCTTACGCGTTATTTGTTCTGCTCTGTTTCTGGGTCGGCGCGCAGATGTTAAACCTTGTGGTTCATGCCCCCGGCGTGTTCGAGCACCTGGCGCAGGACAGCAGTCGCCCACGGATAGAAATCGGGCTGGCGGTCGGTACGCTGTTTGGACTGGTTCCGTTCCTCGCGGGCTGTGCCCTACTTGGCGTGGTCGCCCTTATTATGCGCTGGCGTCGTTATTTCTGACCCCTCGCCATGCAGCTGGCCCGACGATCATCGACGCGCTTTGCAAACCACGCAGTTGTAAGATTGCGGGTGATTTTCGGGCTTTCCAGTTGGATCCCCGGCAGCATTTCCCGCACCAGCGTTTTTCCGGTCCTGGCTTCGGCGAGCTGATATACGCCTTGATAAAGCCTGGTGTCCTCGAACGCCTGACTGTCACCTTTCTGCAACTGCTGATGAATATCACGGTCACTCATGCCCAGCTTCGCCGCCAGCTTTTGTACCGCCAGCTCGGTTTTACCCGGTTCATCACTGTCGTAGCGAATCAAATCGCCATCCAGCGCCAGCTTCACACCGCTGGCTTTACTGACCGCATTCTGGAACGCCGCATTGCGACTGGCATACCAGCCCGCGTTGAAATCAGCAAAGCGGTAAAGCGGTGCGGAATAGCTCGCCGGGTAGTTAAGCAAATGATAAGTACCAAACCATAATCCGCCACGCAGCGTGAACACTTCCTGGCGCACAGTACCGTCCATTTTCCACGGATAGCCCTTTTCATGCGCTTGCGCAAACGCGATGCTGACCTGCATCGGCCCGCCGGTGTGTACCGGATTGAGCGAACCAAACAGCGTTTGCCCCATTGGCACCATGCCAATGAAGTCATCAAAAATAGCGCTCAGTTGCTTTTCAGTTTTCACCGTATCAAGGCGGTCGCTGTAGCTCTTGCCGTTCGGCGAGGTAATTTTCAGCGCCGTATGCACCAGGAACAGAGGCACATGCACCTTTTCCGCCCGGCGGTCAATTTCCTGCCAGGCGATTTTGCTCAAGCCCGGCACGACAGGATCGGCCTGATAGTTTGACTCCTGCTGTGCCACCGCCAGTACCGAACAGACATTTTCCTCCGTCGGCGCAAGCTTCTGGCTTTCAAACGCTTTGGCGATACTTTGTGCCCAGACCTCGCGGTCTTTTACGCTAGCAGGCATTTTCTGCCGAACCACGGCGGCGACATCCACCGGCTTTTCGCCTTCTTTCAATACCGGCTTTTGGCTGGTACAGCCCGCCAGAATGATTCCGGCGAGCAGGGTCAGTGAGGTTGAAACCTTGCGTGTGGTGGCTATCGCCATCGTGCTTCCCTGTTTTAGCTAAAAGATTGAGTGATTTCCTGCTCTGGCAGGTCATCCAGCTCTCGCTCGAAACTGCGCAGACGTTTGTAGATAGACATCAGTTCCACCAGCGTGGTCCAGGAACTGATCAGATACTGGAACGAACCGCGCACCTGGCTGAAAGCATTATTAATTTGCGACATTAACCCTAACGTAATGGTCCCTGCAACTATCGACGGGAAAAGCAGGAACAGACCGAATACGTTATCCGCCTGCAGGTACAGGATGCGCGCAATGTTGAAATAGGTGTAATGGAAGTAGAGCCGGAAATAGTTATGACGCACGGCGGCAAAAAGCTCTTTAACGGTCGGCGGTGTCGCACGATCGGCGTGATCTTCACCATAAACCAGCTCTTTACGGTACGCCGCTTCTACCCGCTGATTCTTGAAGTTAAGCCCTGGCAGCTTAATCCCCACCACGGCCAGCAGCCCGGTGCCAACAATTGACCAAATAATGGCGGCCCAAACGAGGCCATAAGGAATATAGCCCACAACAGGCAAGTCTTTGACGTTCGGAGACAGCGCCACCAGTACCGGTAAGAAGGCAATCAGGGTCATGATGGCATTGATAAACCCAACCCCAACATCTTCCAGCGTGGATGAGAAACGCATGGTGTCTTCCTGCACACGCTGGGCGGCACCTTCAATGTGGCGCAGTCGCGACCAGTGCGCCATGTAATGGTCGTTCATGGCGGTGCGCCAGCGGAACACATAATGGCTGATAAAGAAGTTGCTCAGAACGCCAACCACCACCGCGATCAGCGCGATACATAAGAAGACGCTCAGCTCTTGATAAAACTGTTCAATCTTGATCTTATGCGGCGATGCCATTGCTTCCTGAATCAGGTTGTAAAACGGCGCATACCAGGCATTGATCGCCACGCCGACCTCAACCTGGAACCAGGTGACGAAGACAATGAGTGCGGTGCCGAGCACCGACCAGCGCTGCCAACGGTGCGGACTGAACAGATACCAGAACAGCGCAAACGAGCCCACGACAAAAAAGTAGTAGGCATAAAAAACCAGATAGTTCATCGACACAAATCGTGACGCACCGATGGGTACGTCCCCTTTGGCACCGGCCAGATGCAGCAGCCAATCGCCACCGTCGACCTGCCAGAATATGACGGCGATTAGCGCCCAAATGGCTGCCGAGAGGAAAAAGGGTCCCGGCTTAGGGAAAAACGACTTAAACATACATGCTCTCCTGCTAACTTCTTATCGTTTTGAGGTTGCTGTGTTTCAGGGAAAATCCGCTGCGGCAGTCGCCGCTGCAAAGCGTAATAAAATAAACCGTCATTCAGACCGATGACAAAGGGCTTAGTTCGCAAGCCATTGCGCAACAATTGTTTCCACCGGTTTCACGTGGACCGGGTTGCCGGGAACGGTCAGCGTGCGCCAGACCTCGTTGTAGTGGGCTATCAGCGTGGAGGCCTCTGCCGCGGGGCGATTTGCGGTGGTGTGGGCGTCTTCAGCAACCGTAATCTGGTAGCCTTTGCTGGCTCCCACTTTGAGAGTGGTATCGACGCAGTAGTCTGTGGCGCAACCGCACATCACAAATCCGGTAATGCTATTTTTGGCAAGAACCTGCTCCAGGTCGGTTTGATAAAAGGCGTCGCAGGCCGTTTTCGTTACGTAGAGTGCATCGGCCGGCTGTTCGAGCTCCGTCAACAAGGCGAAGCCTTCACTCCCTTCCTCCAGACCGCCCTCTTCAATGTGCTGGATAAAGATGACGCGGTCAGCGACCTGAATAAGCCGGTTCACCCTGGCGACACATTCTGGCTCACGCAAGCGTGCAGTGGCGAAGACCCCTTTTTGCATATCCACCACCATCACAACACGTTTATCCGACATCATTTGCTCCGTAACTGTCTGTGAAGATTGAGAGTATCATACGCGCGAGTTCACAAAAGCGCGTAAAGGCGTGCAGGAAAAATATTCATATTTACCCGTCGTTACGTTTTTATTGCGTAAATCCAGCATAAAGGCGCTTTGCAAGCGGGCATTTAATAGTATAAATACGCATTATCCTCCCAATTCAATTCATGGATGCTTTCCTTGAAACGTAGTCTGTTATTGCTTGCGGCGCTTTTTGCTGCTTCGTTGCCTGTTGCCCAGGCCGCACAAACCTCCCCGGACCCGGTTTTTGCTTCTAATATTGTCGATAAATACGCCAATCATATCTATTTCGGCAGCGGTGCGACGGGAATGGCAATGGTCGTTATTGACGGCAACCAGCGGGTGTTTCGCAGCTTCGGAGAAACTCGTCCGGGCAACAACGTTCATCCACAGCTCGATTCGGTCATTCGCATAGCGTCCCTCAGCAAGTTGATGACCAGCGAGATGCTGGTGAAATTGTTGGATCAGGGGGTGGTGAAACTCAACGATCCGCTGAGCAAATATGCGCCTCCGGGTGCCAGTGTGCCGAGCTATCATGGCCAGCCGATTACGCTGGTAAACCTCGCCACGCACACCAGCAGCCTGCCTCGCGAACAGCCAGGCGGCGCCGCACATCGTCCGGTGTTTGTCTGGCCGACGCATAATCAGCGCTGGAACTGGCTGAGCACCGCGACGCTAAAAGCAGCCCCGGGCTCGCAAGCGGCGTATTCAAATCTGGCATTTGACCTTTTGGCCGATGCGCTGAGCACCGCGGCGGGTAAACCCTATCCGCAACTTTTTGAAGAGCAAATAACGCGCCCATTGGGGATGAAAGACACCACCTTTACGCCTTCACCGGACCAGTGCCAACGCCTGATGGTGGCTGAAAAAGGGGCGAGTCCGTGCGATAACACCCTGGCGGCGATTGGTAGCGGCGGGGTTTACTCGACTCCCGGCGATATGATGCGCTGGATGCAGCAGTTCCTGTCTTCTGATTTCTATACTCGCAATCAGCAGGCTGACCGAATGCAAACACTCATCTATCAGCGTAGCCAGTTAACACGCGTTATTGGCATGGACGTGCCGGGTAAAGCCGATGCGCTCGGTATGGGTTGGGTATACATGGCACCGAAAAACGGTCGTCCGGGTATTATTCAGAAAACGGGCGGTGGCGGAGGCTTCATTACCTATATGGCGATGATCCCGCAGCATAATGTCGGGGCATTCGTGGTCGTAACACGTTCCCCGTTAACGCGCTTCGTGAATATGAGTGATGGCATTAACGATTTGGTCACCGAACTGAGTGGCAACACCCCGTTGGTCGTTCCAGCATCCTGATGCTTAATACTCAAGGGGCAAGCGCTTGACGGATGTCAGCTTGCCCTTATTCATTTCGATATAATTCCCTGCTCTCAACGCCGCCAGAACTTCAGCTATTACCGAACGGGAAATATGGGTGCGTTGTTGGATGTAGTTCATCACGCCAATTCTAGCACGCAGTGCTTCATCCCATTTGGACATGACCTGCAATGTAGCCCTGATCTGGCTGTAAGAGTTTTGGCCAATCAGTTGGACATCGCGAGCTTCCTGCGCCTTTGAAATCCAGCTCACCCACTGAAACGCTTCCCGCCAGAGTTGATTACGATCCAGTATCCCTTTGCTTAGCGATCCTTCCAGCTGATAAGCATCACACTCGGTCAGAGCCGTTAGCTGATAACTCTCGCTTCGGGGATCAAACAAACCTGGCAATCCAAGGATCATTGGCGAAGGGCTGATACCGACCAGAATATCTTCCTGTGTTCGCTCAAGTTTAAACGTTCCTTGACGTATAACGGTCAAGACAGCGCCATCATTTTTCAGGCTAAGAGAATCTTGGGGATGCAGAGTCAGTGAACACGCCATGGGGAAGAAATGCTGATCAAGTACGTGGAATGCAGACAAAGGTTTTACAGATAACATGCGAGTGTCACATCCTGTGTCAATGTCATGTTAGGGGTTAAAAAGCAGGGGACATTGTCCCCTGCTTAGATTAATTACCAGGTATATTTCACGCCCACATTTGCAGACCAATCCTGCTCAACGTCGCCGCCGCCCAGGTAGTTAGCATCGGTATATGCGCTAAATTTCTTGGTAAAGTTAAATTGTGCACCAGCACCGACACGAACCGCAGAGCCTTCAACGCCGTTGTCGATTTCATCACCGTTCACGTTAGCACTATTATCTGAATCATCATAGACATAGGCAAGTTTGAAGTAAGGCGTAAGCGCCTGATCATCGCTATAGGTGAAGGTATAACCGGTGTCGATCCCCAGTTCATAACGCATGCTGTCATAAGACTGACCGTCCATGCGCATTTCGTTGCTCAGGCGATAATCATCACCAGACTGGAACAGACCTGAAATTGCACCGTAAGGCGTCACATAGCCCGCAGCATTATATTTCCAGTCATAACCCAGTTTCAGGCCAAAGCCCCAGGCATCATTGGCAGTATCACCATCAACATACTCACCGTTACTCATGTTGGCAGTGAGGTCGTTGTTGAAGTGGCTGTAGCTCATGTTGCCGTCGAGGAACACATTGTTTGCCCAACGCGCAGAAGAGTAGATATAGGCAGACTGGCTATCCTGATCAACCTGACCCGACTCGTCGCTCATATCACCTTTGGCAAAGCCTGCTGCTGCACCAACGGTCCATTTGGCATAGTTACCCTCAATCTGAGTATCCAGACCCACCATAATGCCGTTTACGTCCTGATCGTAATTGATCGTGCCGTTATCGCCATTAAAGTTACCGCCAAAGTAGCTCACCCAAACACCGCCGTCATCAATCAAACCATGACGCGCGTTAGTCAGACGGGTACCCAGGGTATCCTGTTGCAGGTTCCAGATATTGGTGTTTGCAGACGGAATGCTCAGCGCCATGTTGGCATAATCGGTCAGTTCACGCTGTTGCAGAACGACAGAGTTGCCCATCTGCTGAGCCTGATAGGTGTAAGCACCCAGGTCAGCTTTGTTGGCCGCGGAGAACGTCGCATTGCTGTTCTTATCATTGATATAGATAAGTTCTTTATTCTTGTACTGAGACTCAGAACCCGCACCGGTCGCATCGTTAATGCGAACTTTGTAGTTACCGGTTGCAGCAGTCACACCGTCGCCTGCATCATCAATGCTGAACTCTTCACCAGCATTATGGGTGTTGCCGTTACCATTAACGGTCAGGTGACCATCTGAGTTCATGGCGATCACGCCATAACCGTAGGTCGCATCCGACGTGTTGGTGGTGTTGGTATGGCCATTAACCAGATCGGCGTTTAATACATAGTCATTGCTATTGATATTAAACACGCCGCCATTGGTCAGTTCTACTGTATCAGTAGTCAGCGAGCGCGCATCAAAATCGTCGCCAACGATACTGAATTCCCCACCGTTTGAAACGGTAATGGTGTTCGCATACAACTGTGCGGTTTCATCGGACAGATCAACAGTACTGTAGGTATCAACGGTCAAATGATCGGTCTTAACGGTACCGTCAGTGCTGAGGTTCATTGCAGAACCATTAGTCAGGGTAATGGTATCCGCTAACAGACCGGAGCCATCGGCAACTTTAACCAAAGAACCATTATTTGCGGTCAGGGTATCAACCTGAGATCCATTAACGGTATCCCATTCTGAACCGTTGTTCAGCGCAACGTTAAACACGCCGCTCTGGAAGGTCTGATCGTCGACAACATTGCCCCAATGATCATAAGTTGAATTGGGTTCAAGGCTATTGACGGCAACGTCGTACATGTTAACCGGGACAGTAAATTCATAATTGAAAATTGCATCCCCGACCCATTTGCTGCCGTTATTCAGCGTAATGTTCAGCTCGTCAACGTTCAGGTTGTCGTCAGTCCAGCCACCATTGGTATCCAGCACGCCATCATCTGACGAATCATGCCCAGTCGGATAGAAATTAGCGTTGAAGGTGCTGTTAAACACAACATCACCCATCAGCGTAGAATTGCTGAAGTTGACGTTGTTTTTCATTGCATAATCAGATGCCGCACTGTCGGCGAAAGAGAGAGCAACGTCATTCGCGCCGCCCTTACCGGTGTAATCACTTGGCTCTTCTGAATTACCATACCAACCGTCATTTTCCAGCGCAGTATATGAACCAGAAGTTACAGTCGAGTCAGTTACAGCAATGTTGTTATCCCAGGTATGGGAATCAGTGGTGTGGTAATCCCCCCGAAAAAACGGTGTGTTTATAAGTAGAATTTCTCGTAATCTGAATCGGGGAGATTTCTATGAAAAAAGCACGTTTTACCGACAGCCAGATCATGGCCATTCTTAAGCAAGCTGAGGCCGGAACACCAGTCACCGAGTTGTGCCGCGAGCATGGCATGAGTAGTGCCAGTTTCTATAAGTGGCGTTCACGCTTTGGCGGGATGGATGCCTCTATGA
>NZ_JBIGIN010000013.1:0-124390 GCF_043558715.1 Scandinavium sp. M-37 | reverse complement strand
GTGATAAAACGAATGGCATACGGATACCGGGATAACGACTACTTTTTTATGAAGATAAAAGCAGCGTTCCCCGGTAAGGCGCGATGAACCATAAAAAAGCCCAGGGCTGAGCCTGGGCAAAACTTCAGGTATTGAATGCTTTGAAAAGGGAATACCGAATTTCCTTTTAGTAATGTGGGCTATAGACTGGCCTGCTACTCCTGAAGGTCTTTCGCAAAATACGCATTGACATCACTTCTAATCCATTTGTTCCGACCATTTATTTTCTTTGGGCGAGGAAACCCTTTAGGCAATGTGTCATAGCAAATTTGCTTACGAAGAGTCTGAGGCTTTATATCGAGCATAATTGCAACTTCGTTTGGACCAATGTAGCACTGTCTTTGTTCTTCTGTTGTTAATTTTACGCTCGTAGATTCATTTATGCGGTCTGTTTGAGTCGGACGGTAATTGCCTTCAGGTGTAGTATGCCCATGCAGTAAGCACGCACGGAGAGTTTGCATATTAATATTAAATTGACTGGCGACTTCAGCAATGAGCGTCTGACACAGAGCTACAGCAGAATGATGTTCCGGGGAAGTGGTACGCTTCATTATACACCCCCTAAGAAGTCAGGAGCTGCACATTCAAGGTGAATTGCGGGTGTAGGGGTTATTTCGTGAGTAGACAGGTACGCATAGGGTGGCGCAGGTTCGGGGTCACCGTCATCATTCGATTTAGAGGATAGTGATTTTACAGCCGATTTACTGCGATGCGGACGGCCTGAGCGACGGCTAATAAAACTGGTGCTTTTTTGAACTTTTGCCTTAACTACCTTTGTGGACTGAGATTTTCTCCATGCGTCATGTTCCGCTACGGCCTGGTTAATTGCTTCGATAATTTTCTCGTTCGAGAATTTGTTTGTAGAAACAGATTTGTTATCCAAATGTTGCAAATTTTCAACGGGTTCAATTACATCGTTATGTTTATCTTTGGAGCTGTACGTCCCATTCATCTTGGGTTCGGCCAGCACTCTGGTTTCTTTAAAATGTATTGTGTCAAGCATGTTACCTCCAGTGTTGTTTGAAATTAGGGTACGTATAAAAGGTTTGGAGTCAATGGATAAAAATGTGATCTACCGCTATCAACAGACATGTCAACACTAATCAACACTGCTGCTGGTTAATTCTCCACCTGTTCCAATATCCACGTCTCAATTTTCTCGTGCCACTTTCTTAGCAAATCCAGTGGGCGGCGGCGATAATGCTTTTCAGCTAGCGCACTTGGTTTATGCCCCATAATTTGCGCAACAATCCCTGTTGGTACTTCCACCCATTCAGCAAGGGTGCCAAAACTACGGCGTAAACCATGAATGCTGATGTGTGGTAAATCAGCACGTTCTAATGCCTGGTTATGTGCTTTTCGAGGCTCGACAATTTTGCCGCTTTTGCTTTCCTTGCTGGCGAATACCCAAGAAACTTCTTTGGCGGCATTCTTAGAGTGCTCGTTTAATTTCAGTAGGAGGGTGGACACGTATGGAGTTAGTGGGATTGTGCGTTCTCCTTCAACCTTATCCTTGATGCGCATGCTCGACCACTTGAAATCAACATCTGACCAACACAGAGATGCTATTTCTTCTCGCCTCGCGCCTGTAAGCAAAAGAACCTGAAGATAACTTGAAATCACGGGGTTCTTTATGGCTCTTACTTCAATAAACCAACTCTTCAATTGTTCTTTTTGTAAGCAATCATCAGCTTTACTGGCTGAAACGGGTACCATTTTTCTAACATTGCGATCTTGAGTGAGGTCCGCTGGAATAATCCCTTGGTACTGCTTGCTTTCCACAACCCACTTCAGGAATGTACGAAGGATGCGGTAAGCATTGGCTGTTACAGTTGGTCGTGTTTGCCTTTCTTTTGTCAGCCAGTCGGCAATAAGGGGAGAAGATAACTCAGACAAGGGTAAATCAAGAAAACAGGACAGAGGAGCGGCAAGAGTTAATCCATCACCTACTTTCTTTGGATTGCCTCCACGATCTGAGAGTCTGATATGATCATCAATGTATCGTTGAGAATAAGGACGTTTTGTTTTCGCGCTAATGCCGGTTTTAAGCTCTGTAAGATATTCTTCCCACGCTGCGGAGAACAATATTTTCCCTTTTTGCGCTTCAGCTTGGTTTGAAACGTTGGCTGCAATTTTTTCTGCTTTAGCGATACGCGGATCGATACCTGTATCTATTAGGGTTTGCAGGCGACGAGCTTCTGCTCTGGCCTCATCAATTCGCCAATCATTAACGTTACCAATTGTCATGCGGATGGTCTTTCCTACATAAACGCTTTGAAAGACGAAAGCCTTTGCTCCGCTGGTTACACGACATGCAAGAGTTGTAACATCGGCATCCCAAAGGAATGCCTGGGTTTTTCCTTCTGGCAATGTAAATTTACGGATGCGCTCAAAGGTGAGCTTTTGTCTTGAAGATGCCATTTTGGTTGTTCCTGTTGGAGATTATGGCCTATGCTAATGTAACGGCTGGTGTAAGTAAAATGGATCTACGGTTATCTACAGATGTCTATATTTATCAACATCGATTTTCAACTACATAACTGTTTTATAATGGATTTATGTCAGTTTCGTGTTTGAGCGCAAGCACTTAAAACCATTAGGCCATCGCACTTCTAAGCCGTAGGTCACAGGTTCGAATCCTGTAGGGCGTACCATGCAGACTCAACCAAGAAGTTAATCTCATTTTCTCTACTGGATAGTAAGCACTCACCGGTGCCGTCTGGTCTTCTCCTTCCGAAATCGATTTCCCAGAATCATCCTGGCCGTAACGCTTCTGAACCCTGACATTTATCAAATTGCCGACTAGGCTTTTAGCGCATATTCCTTGGCGGCTGAAACAGGGGCTCTGCCCCTGATGGCGGCGATAAGAAAATGTAATGATGAGGCAGAGATGAAAAAGTTAATGATTATGGTGTCGGCGGCGATCGTGCTCGTAGGGTGTTCCAACGAGGCATCCCGGATGGCGGATTGCGAAGCCAAAGGCGTGAGCCGTGATGCGTGTTATATCGCAGAGCAAAATCGGCAGGCGACAATCAACGGTGCGGCAGAAAAACAGGCGCTGGAGAATGCGCAGTCGCTGTACCCGCAACATGCGCAGGAAGCCAAAAAGGTAAAACCCTTTGTCAAACACTACGACGGGTTAACCATTAAACGTGACAGTCTGGGGCTGGTAACGGTGGATGGCAAACCCGCTGCGCAGGATGAGGTTACGGCAGATGCCAGCGCCTACTCGCAGGGCTTATACACCATCATTATCTATAAAACCGGCAAGGTCGCAGTGATGAAAGATAAAGTCTTCCAGGGATACGCCCGGTAATTCAGGACGTAAAAAGAACCGTACGCCCGGCAAGCTCATCTAGCCGGGCATTTTTTATTTATTCAGCTCATCCTTCGCCTGCGCCAGTTCGTCTTTGGCGTCATTCAGCTTTTCCTGCTTTTTCTCTATCTTATCAGCACGGCCCGAGGCTTTTGCTTCGTTTAACTCCTGCTCGCGCTCCGCCACTTTTTGCTCTTTTTTGCGCACATCGGCTTCGCGATCCGCACGCAGAGATGCATCGGTACAGTTGGCCGTCACTTCCGCCAGCGCCTTCTCCAGGCCCGCCACGCGGTAGCTATTGTTATGCGCTTTCGCGTAGTCAATTTGCTGTTCGATATCCGCTTTCTTAGCCGCGCAGCCGGTTAAACCAGACGCTGCAAAAGCCGAGGTCGCAGGCAGTGCCAGCAGCAGCAGGGCAAACGTCATTTTCCTTGTCATCACGATACTTTCCTCATTTTTCTCATTACGTTCGTTTGTCTGAGGAAAATCTTACCCTGGAGATCTTAATGAATTCTTAAACGAAGGAATAAACAGGGTGGATGAATCATTTTTTCGCCAACCCTTGACCCTTAACAAAGTCGGCCAGGAGGGGCGGGCGCATAATCACGCCCGTTTATCCTTTTACTGGTGTGATTGTATGGTTAACCAACTGAATCTTAACTGGCCCGAGTTTTTAGAGAAATACTGGCAAAAAAAGCCGGTTGTGTTGAAGAATGCCTTCCCGAACTTTGTGGACCCGATCACGCCGGATGAACTGGCCGGTCTGGCGATGGAGCCGGAAGTGGATAGCCGTCTGGTCAGTCAGACCGACGGGAAATGGAACGCCAGCCACGGGCCGTTTGAGGACTTTGACGGCCTGGGCGAAACCGGCTGGTCGCTGCTGGCGCAGGCGGTGAATCACTGGCATGCGCCGTCGGCGGAGCTGGTGCGTCCTTTCCGCGTGCTGCCGGAATGGCGTCTGGATGACCTGATGATCTCCTACTCGGTGCCCGGCGGCGGCGTGGGTCCGCATATTGATAATTACGATGTGTTTATCATTCAGGGCATGGGGCGTCGTCGTTGGCGCGTGGGTGATGCCATTCCGATGCGTCAATTCTGTCCCCATCCCGCGCTGCTGCATGTCGACCCGTTTGAGCCGATTATCGATGTAGAAATGTCTCCGGGCGACATTCTGTATATCCCGCCAGGATTCCCGCACGACGGTTTTACCTTTGAAGACACCCTGAACTACTCGGTCGGCTTCCGGGGGCCAAACGGCCGTGACCTGATCAGCAGCTTCGCGGATTACGCCCTGGAAAATGATTTAGGCGGCACGCATTACAGCGATGCGGATCTGACCGTGCGTGAACATCCGGGCCGGGTCGAAGAGTACGAGCTTGAACGCCTGCGCGCGATGATGATTGACGTTATCAGCCAGCCGGAAGACTTTAAGCAGTGGTTTGGCCGCTTCGCCACCACGCCGCGTCATGAGCTGGATATCGCCCCGGCAGAACCCCCGTATGCGGAAGAGGAAGTGTTGGATGCGCTGACGGGCGGCGAAACCCTGACTCGTCTGAGCGGTCTTCGCGTGCTGCATATTGGCGACAAGTTCTTTGTAAACAGCGAAGCCTGGAACACCGCTCACCCTCAGGCGGCCGATGCGCTGTGTCGTTTAACCGAAGTCGGGCAGGATGAACTGGGTGATGCGTTGCACAATCCGGCGTTTATCGCCGAACTGACGGCGTTGATTAATCAGGGTTACTGGTACTTCGAAGAGTAATTCACCTGGCGCCCGGCGGCGCTTCGTTTGCATGGGCCTACAAGTTCATCACGTAGGCCTGGCAAGCGTAGCGCCGCCGGGCGTTTTCATTCCTGCTGCAAGGCATGACGCCTATCTGCCAGCAGGCGACAAATCTCCGCGTGTTTATCTTCGGTGAAAGTAAAGCGTGACATAAAGCCTATGCGAATCAGCGAGCCAATCGCCGGAAGCAGGCAAACCCCAAAGAACAGTCCGTTCAGCACCGCATCGCTCTGCGTTTGTGCCTGCGGCACGTAGCCAATCAGGGTCAGAAATAGCCCAATAAGCCCCCCGCCAACCGCCACTGACATCTTGCCGGTGAAGGTCTGTCCGGAAAAGGTGATCGCCGCGCAGCGTTTGTGGGTGTGATATTCGGCATATTCGATGGTGTCGGCAATCATCGACGAGGTCAGAATATTGCTCATCATCACAAACAGGGTGCTCAGGCCCAGCAGCAGGAACAGCACTGCAGTGTGGTGATAACCGGCAAACCACATCACTACCCGCACTGCGATATCCAGCCCGCAGAGGATCATAAACAGCTTCCGCTTTTGCATTTTACGGGTCAGCATCGGCGCTACCAGGCAAACCACCGCAGCAACGATCCCCATCAGACCAATCACCATTTGCAGGCTGGCATCGCCCATGTTGTAGATAAAGAAATAGATGTAAATGCCGTTGGCGACGTTATGGAATACGCAGAAAAAGAACGACAGCAGAATAATAAATAACGGTTTGTTCTGCCGTAGATTACGGAAGGTATCCCGCATGGTGACTTTTTCCGCACTCGGCGGTACACGTTCTTTAATTTGCAGGAAGCCGTTTAGCATCAGCGGCAGACCAACCAGCATCATCACCAGCGCCGCCATAAAGTAGCCTTTGTCGTTGCTGTACTGGGCAAAGAAGGCCGCCAGTTTGGGGAAGAAAATATTGGCGCAGGCGATGCCCGCATTCACCCCCAGCATTGCGGCGGTCACCGCGCGAGTACGCTCCCCGGAATCGTTGGTCATCACCGATGACATCGACCAGAACGGAATATCGGAAATCGCATACAGGGTACCCCACAGAATATAGGTCACGCCCGCGTAGATAATTTTGGTGGTGGTATCGGCCTCTATTTTATAGAACGACAGCAGGGTCACACCGGTTATCAGCAGCGGCGCAATCAGCAAAAAGTGACGGAACTTGCCGAAGCGGCTGTTGATGGTGTCCATGAAGCTGGCAAACAGCGGATCGTGGACCGCATCCCAGGCGCGGGCGATAAGGAAAATCGTACTGGCGGCGAGGGCGGAAATGCCCAGCACATCAGTATAAAAATAGTTAATAAACGACCCGACTAAACCAAAGCTAAAACACTGACCTAAACCATAACCAAAATAAGACCACAACTCACGAGACGGTATTTTCATCGTATTTGCCATAGCGCGTACCTTTCCCCGCCAGCGGTCTGACGGGGGTCATATTCTTATTAACGGGTAGGGTGCAAACCAATCTGGCTCAGTTTACGTACCAGGGTCATTTCCGCTTTCGAGAACGGAATACCGTTTTCTTCGAATACGTCATGAAACCACAGGCGACAATAGTCTGGCGAGTTTGTCATCACCACCGGCCAGGGCAGCCAGGTCTGGGTTTTGCCGCGTACCAGGCCCCACTGGTATGGCGCAACGTTGGCGGCGTGCATCAGCGGCAGCTGTTCTTCAATGGTGCTGCCGACGTGGCGTGCCAGCCATTCGGTGCAGAAGATCGGGCGGCCCAGTTGTTGCAGCTGATGAATAATGGCCACCATCCGTGCGGTGTGGGTATAGGCGTGGAAGCTCACCACGTCCGACAGCGCCAGCGCGGTCTGATCGAGCGGATGCTGCCAGAACTGCTCGTTCTCCGTTTCCGCAGGCAGACGCCAGGCGCAGACGGTGAGCGGCTGCTCGGGATCTTCGTCGCGCACCCATTCGAATGCCCGCTGCATCAGCTCGTGCGCGTAGTCTTCAAGCTTCGCATCGTACTGCACTTCCACGGTGCCGGTGGCGAAGATCCCCCGGTTGCCCGGTTCGTTGTAAAGATCCCACAGCAGGACGCGTTTATCGCACCTGAATTCACGCACGATATCGCGCACGTAGCGCTCAATCTGCGGCCAGTCGTCGCGGTTGCAGACTTTCGCCCGGCCCGGACTCGCCGCCGCCTGGCTGTTATGTTTCCCCGGCACCGGGGCTTTTTGCGGCCCGAGGTAGGGCTCGTCGCCGGAGAAACCGCAGTCGTCCATCAGAGTCAGCATGGTACGAAAGCCGTGATTATCGGCAAGGTTTAAGAAGTGGTGGATGCGGGCAATCAGCCCGTCGCGGTCATGTTCCCAGACGATAAACGGCAAATTAATGCGCAGGCTGTTGTACCCGGCGTCTGCCGCCCAGCCGAGCTCACGTTCGATGGTCGGCGCGTCAAAGGTCTCTTGTTGCCAGATATCGGTCCAGTTCACTGCGCTGGACGGCAGATAGTTAAAGCCACACAACCAACCCTGTTGCTGATACCACGCCTGCGCCTGAGCCTGACTCCATTGCTGTTTCATGTGATGCCTCATAACTGATAATATTTAGCTAATAAATATTAGCTGGCGGATAAATCAGCAAATGGCATGGTGTGAAAGAGCGACAGGCTTCACAAAATTGAGGCTGACACAGCGAAGAAACGTGACGGAGTACGCACCAGGCTGCCGTAACCGGGCGCGGGAAGGTATGATGTTGATTCAGCAGGCGTGGGGCAGGGAATATGAAGCGTAAAAATAAGGTCACGATGAACGATATTGCGCGTGCCGCCGGGGTTTCCCAGGCCACGGTGTCGCTGGTGCTTAACCAGTCGCGCAACATCAAACTCAGCGAAGAGACGCGTCAGCGGGTCATCGCCGTGGCGGGCGAATTGGGCTATGACCGTCTGCCCGCCATTCATTCGCCGCGCAATCAGGAGGAAATTGCCCTGCTGATAAGCTCGCTGCAAAGCTTCGATCCGTTTGTCGATGCCATCACCCAGTCGCGGGAAGCTGCGTGGCGGAACGAAGTCCTGCTCACGGTGTATGACTACGGGGACGATCACCAACTGGCGCTGAACATCATTCGCCAGTTGGAAAAGCGTAACTGCGTTGGGATTATCCTCGCCTCGCCGGTGACTACCGTTGTGGATATGACCGCCTTCCAGGACTGCACTAGCCTGCCGCTGGTGCTGCTCAACCAGCGCGACCCTAACTCTCCGCTGCTGCCGTCATTCGTGCCGGACGATTACGCCAACGCCTTTCAGCTCACCCGCCACCTGATAAACCAGGGTGCGCGGCGGATCGCGCACATCACCGGAGAAAGCTGGATGGAGGCCACCCGCCAGCGTCTGGCGGGCTATCATGCGGCGCTGGCCCAGGCGGGTATTACCCCGCAGCCGGAATGGGTGCAGCGGACTAACTGGCAGTTCAATGAGTCGCATCAGGCCACCGAGATATTGCTGAAACAGGCCACCCGCCCGGAGGCGATTTTCTGCGCCAGCGACTGGCTGGCGATCGGCTGTTATCAGGCGCTTTCGGCCCACGGGGTGCGGGTGCCGGACGACATGCTGGTGGCCGGATATGACGATCAAAATATTTCCGAGCAAATGACGCCCCCGCTGACAAGTATTCAGCTGCCTTATGGTGAACTCGGCAGGCTGGCGGTGGAATATCTCTGTCATGCGGAAGACACGGCCACCCATTTATCCCTCGCCGGACGCCTGAAAATACGGCGTTCCACCGCCGCGAATTTATAATTAAACCGCCAATAGCACAGCCTGCTTAGTTTACGATTAGCAGGCTAAGTATATTTGTCGCATCAATACTTCTGCTGATACCTGAACACTTCATTTTGACGCCGCCTGTCCGTCGCGCAGGCGTCTGCGTATTGTTATTTCCTTTTTTCGACGTGGGTATCGCTCCAATAAAGAGACCTGCACATGAATATTAAAAAGCTCCGTTTTATCTTATTGCTGCTAGTGCCGACTCTGGGCGTCGCTGCCGGAGGCTGGATGTATTTTACCGGCGGTCGTTATGTTGAAACCGATAATGCCTATGTGAAAGCCGACAAAACGGCGATCGGGGCTGAAGTCTCGGGCCGGGTATTAAACGTTGCGGTAAAAGAAAACCAGCACGTGAATAAAGGCGATTTACTGTTTAGCGTCGATCCTAAACCTTATGAATTAGCCGTCGCCCAGGCTTCGTCCGATCTGAATAATACCGTTATCGATTTAAACACCATCAAATCACAATATCAGAGCAAGCTCGCTAACATTGCCGTGTCAAAAAGCCAGCTGGCCTACGCCCAGCGCGAAGAAGGGCGGTTGCATCGTCTGAACGGCCCGGGCTATGTCTCGGCGTCCGATCTTGACGGTGCGCATCAGAAAAGCCTGTTGATGGCGCTGGAAGTGAACATGCTGCAAAAACAATTGCAGGAAGTTGCCGACAGCTTCGGCGGTGATATTTCTCTGCCGGTGGAAAAACATCCGCGTTATAAAAAAGCATTGGCTGAACTGAATACCGCGAAGAACAATCTCTCACACGTTAACGAATATGCACCGTCGTCCGGTAATATTACCAAAGTCCTGCAACGCGGCGAGTACGTGCAGAGCGGCACCACCGCCATGTTACTGGTCTCCGATCACAACTTGTATATCGAAGCGAACTTTACCGAAAAAGATTTGACCCATATTCGGGATAACGAACCGGCGGAAATTAATGTCGATTACGCGCCGGGCGTGACCTGGCACGGCAAAGTCAGCAGCATTAGCCCAGCGACGGGAGCCGAGTATTCGGTTATTCCGGCTGAAAACGCCACCGGGAATTGGGTGAAAGTGACCCAGCGTGTGCCGGTGCGTATTCGCCTGCAAACCGACGCTAATCAGCCGCAGCTGCGTGCTGGCTTAAGCGCCACCATCAAAATTGATACTCAGGCTGACGCCCGCAGCGCATCCTGAGGAGGTGGCTTATGTCTTCTGATGTTATTGCGGCCCCGCAGCCGCAAAAGCAGGCTCTTGATCGCCGACTGTTAATCACCTTTTCGGTGATGTTAGCGACCATCATGCAGGCGCTGGATACCACCATCGCAAACGTGGCCCTGCCGCATATGCAGGGCGCGATGGGCGCAACCCAGGATCAAACCTCGTGGGTGTTAACGTCCTACATTGTGGCCGCCGCGATTGCGATGCCGCTGACCGGTTTTGTCGCGGCGCGTATCGGACGTAAGCGCTTATTCACCTGGTCGGTGGTGGGTTTTACCGTGGCCTCAATGCTGTGTGGTGCCGCGCAGTCGCTCGATCAAATCGTCATATTTCGTCTGCTGCAAGGGATTTTCGGCGCAAGCCTGGTGCCATTGTCGCAGTCGGTGATGCTGGATGCCTGGCCGAAAGAGAAGCACGGCTCGGCGATGGCGATGTGGGGCATGGGCGTGATGGTTGGCCCGATCCTCGGCCCGGCACTCGGCGGCTGGCTGACCGAGTATTACAGCTGGCGTTGGGTGTTCTATATCAACATCCCGTTTGGCGCCCTGGCGTGGCTGGGGATTTCGGCTTTTGTCAGCGAAACGGCTATTGATGCAAAACGTAAATTTGATTTGCTCGGCTTCTTCCTGCTGAGCGTCGCCATCGGCAGTTTGCAGTTATTTCTCGATCGCGGGCAGTCAAAAGAGTGGTTTGCCAGCGGGGAAATTATTATCGAAGCGGTGCTGGCGGCGCTGGCGCTTTATCTGTTTATTACCCACATCTTTACCGTCAAAAAGCCGTTTATCGAGCCGGGTATTTTCCGGGATAAGAACTTCGTCGTCGGGCTGCTGTTCAGCTTTATGATGGGCACCATTCTGCTGGCGACCATGGCCCTGATGCCCCCGCTGCTACAGAACTTCATGAACTATCCGGTTATCGACGTTGGTCTGCTGATGACCCCGCGCGGGTTCGGCACCATGTTCAGTATGATGGTGGTCGGGCGTATCGCCGGAAAAGTCGACCTGCGTTACGTCATTGCCGTTGGTGTGGTGGTGATGGCCGTTTCACTCTGGCAGATGACCCAGTTCAGCATGTGGATGAGCCAGTGGGAGATAATCAGCTCTGGGGTGGTGCAGGGTATCGGGATGGGCCTGACGTTTGTGCCGCTGTCGACGCTGACTTTTTCGACGCTGGCACCGTCATACCGCACCGAGGGCACGTCGTTATATTCGCTTATCCGAAATATCGGCAGCAGCATCGGGATTTCGATGGTGACGACTTACCTGGCGCAGCAGAGCCAGCGTAACCATAGCGTGTTTTCCGGGTTTATTAATCCGTTCAACAAAGCGTTGCAGCATGATATCCAGCACGGGGCGTACAACCTGCATCAGATGCCGGGCCTGATGGCTATCAATAACGAAGTCACCCGTCAGGCGACGGTGATGGCCTACTATCAGGATTTCCGCCTGATGATGTTTTTATGTTTCCTGTTGCTGCCGCTGGTGCTGCTGTTTTCGAAGCCCACGAAAGTCGGCGAAACGATTTTAGAGTAGGGACGCAATTCTTCTCGCCCTCTCCCGGCAGGAGAGGGCATCAGGTTTCACAGGTTCACTTCACCGCGCATTGCGCCGGGTCGAACACCGTTTTCCAGTCCTGTTTCATATCCACCACCGTCCAGCCTTTGGCTTTGGCTTCCGGCAATGCCGCTTCCAGCTTGCCACTGGCAGGCGGGTGGCTGTCATAGGCGTATTCCCGGGTGGCATCGGTGTGATGCACGATCAGGCCAAAGGTTTTGTAATCCGGGTTGGCGGCGGTGTATTGCAGCATCTGCAAATCGCCATCGCTGTTACCAAAGGCGGCGACCGGGCGATGGCCCATAAACAGATGGATAGCTACCGGTTTGTTGGCGGCATCGTCGTTAAACGCCCCGGTCATGGTTTTGCGGATCTGCGTACCGTTGTCGGTGAGAGAAAACTCGCCGAGCGCAAACGATCCGACCACTTGCTCAGGCGGGATGCCATACATTTTCTGCGACATCACGCGCATGAAGTCGATCCCACCCCCGGAAATAATCCACGTTTTGAAGCCATTTTCCCGCAGGTAATCCAGCAGCTGACGCATCGGTTGATAACCTAACTGGTCGTAGCGACAGCCGGAGCGCGCGTCTTTGTGGCTATCGAGCCAGCTTGCCACGCGTTGTTCGAAGTCTTCGGTGGTCATCCCGCTGTGGGTCATCGCCAGCAGCTTCATCAGCCCTTTGTCACCCGCTTTCACCACCGTTTTCAGATCGTTGTTCAACACCGCGTTAATCAGCGGATCCTTCTTCCAGTCCGGATGTTCCGGGGCCTGACGCTTAACTTCGTCGAGAATGAACTGGATCTGGAACGTCAGCGGCGCTTCCGGCCACAGGGTGCCGTCGTTATCGAATACCACATAGCGCTTATCCTCCGGAATGAAGGTGGTGCTGCCCTGTTTCGTCGAGTTCTGCACCCACTGGACAATCGACTGTTTTGCCGCAGTATCATTCCACGCCGACAGCGGATCGGCATGGACGAGGGGAGTGCATCCCAACATCAGGGTGCAGGCAAGTAGCGTTTTTTTCATCGTTTTTTCCTTTCAACGGGGGCGAGTCCGGGCAACGTGACCGGCTGCCAGAAGCGTTGCCAGCGGTGCGTTATCCACGCTGCGCTGCGGTACAGCGAGCGGCGGGTAAACCAGCCGATGACCACAAACAGTGCCAACGCCAACAGGCCGATAATCAATGACCCGTTGACCTCACCGCTGCTGCCGCGCAGGGCGGATTCTTTCCCAGCGGCGCGCGCGCTGTCGACTTTCAGCGTCTGGCCTTTCAGTTCGGCCAACTGCCATTGCTGATGTTCGGTATCCCACCAGCGCAGCTTCACCGGCGGGAGCGTCACCGTTCCCGCTTCGGTCGGCATATAGCGCAGGCGTTCGATGCGCATCGCGCCGTCAATGTCGCCTCGCCCACCCTTGATAAAGCGGTTTTGCGGGGTCAGGCGCTGGCTGTCGCTGCCGGGAATGGCATACAGCAGCTGCGGAATTTGTGCGGGCAACACGTCCTGCGCTTTGACGGTGACAACGCGTTCGATGGCATCGCCCGCACGCAGGGTGTTATCTTTCCCGGCGTGAAACTGAGTGATGGTCTGGGTCAACGTCAGGCCGCGCGCGGGCAAAAAGCGATCCGGTTGTTCGACGTCTTTCGGCCATACCACCGGCAGTTCAATCGCGTCCAGATGCACCGTGGCGGGCGGCTGGCCGGAAGAGGTTACCGTCAAGTCGACCGCAGGCAGGCGCAGGGTGCTTTGATCCCAGGCCATCAGCTGGCGCTCGAGACGAATGCCACTCCAGCTGATGCCGTTTTGTTGTCGGGTCAGCAGTTGGTTCGGCAGCGGCGTGTTGAGCAATACCCCATTCTGCACCGCAAACTCCGGCCATTCCGGCGGCGGATTAAACCAGCTGTCGGTCCAGAAGGTGACTGCGACGGTCACCGGTTGGCCCGGTACGATCGTTTTCGGGGCAACGACGTCGCGGGTGATGTCCATCGCCGCGTGAGCCGGGAGCATGACAATCAGTAACAGCGCTAACCACCGTTTCATGGCGTCGTCTCCTGTGCGCCATTGCGATACAGACTTTCCAGTAAACCCGAAGGCGATACCTGTAAATTCTCATACCACTGGTTGAGCTGCGGCGAACTGCCTTTAATGGCGCCAATGTCTTTTTGCTTCACGCCCTGGCCTTTCTTCAAATCTTTCAGCACTTTGTCCGGCCCTTCATCATCCTGGTTGCTGCCTTGCTCCTGCTCAGCCTCACGTTGTTTGAGCCGCAATTGCATCACGATGTGCGACACTTTCTCGCGATTTTCCAGCGCCATTTTCCAGTCAGGACGCAGGCTTAACGCCAGATCATAGGTATCGAGCGCCTGCTGCCACTGCTTTTGCTGGGCGAGACTGTTGCCGGTCCACAGCAGGGTCTCCGGGGTTTGCGGCGCGCGACGCAACGCGTTCACCGCCGCCGGGAAGTTTCCGGCACGGTACCAGGCAATGCCCTGCCACAGCGGGTCACGGAAGTGTTCGGCAGCCTTCTGGTATTGCCCTTTGTCGAACGCGTGCTGACCCTGAATATCCGGGCTGACCCATGCGTCCAGCCAGGCGGCATCGCTGTGAGAAGACCAGAACATCAGCGGCATCACGAAGGCGACACAGATAAGCTGCCGCCGCCAGAAGAACAGCAATATCAGCATCGGGATTGCCAGCAGCCAGCCGTTGTTTTTCCAGTGCAGGTCGCTGCGGGCATTGTTCTGCTGGCTGATAGCCTGTTGAATATGGCTTTTAACCACCTGCAAATCGCTGTCATCGCCAGTGACCAGCGTCACCGGAATCCCCGCTTCGCGCACCGCACTGAAACGCTCGACGTTCAGGCGGGTATCAATCCCTCGACCGGCGTACTGTTCCGGTAGCGTGCCGCCAGCGGCGGTGCCGGGCACCCAGATTTGCAGCGGCACATCGAGTTTTTCGAGATAGGCGGCTTCGGCATCCGTCAGCGTATCGGCCACCAGAATCAGGCTGCGTGGGGTGACCGGGGTGTTTTTAATCGCTAAATCGATGGCGGACTTCAGCCCGGAGCCATTGCCTTCTGGCATCAGCGACGGCGTTTGAGCGTGAAGGAACAGCGAGAAGAACTGCGGGTCCTGCGTCAGCGGAGTGGTGACGAACGCCTGATTGCTGTAGACCACCAGACCAAAGCGTGCGCCGGGGGATTGCTCCATCAGGGAACTGATTTTGCTCTGCATTCTCTCGTTCCGGCTCGGCGTCAGGTCCTGGGCGTACATCGCCAAATCCTGCTGCATCACCACCATCACGTTGCTCTCCGGGGTCAGGGCGGCGGGCAGTTCCCGCTGCCAGCTTGGCCCGGCGAGCGCAATGACGCCGAGACCAAACAGCCACGGCAGCACCTGGGTCAGCCGTTTGCTGCGCCCGATAATCAGCGCCTTCGCAAACGGTTTGTCCATGACGCGTGACCAACTGCTTGCCTGTGCATAAGGCAGAAACGCCAGCAGGGCGGCGATAATCAGCCCCAGCAGCCGCCAGGGATAGATAAAGTGGAAGTCACTCATGACCGTTTCTCCCTGATAAACCGGGCCAGGGCCAGGGCTAACAGCAGCAGCATGGCGATGCCGAGCGGCCAGGCAAACAGCGGTAAATGCCAAGACCAACCGATGCTTTTCACCTGCACCGGGGTGATGGCATCAATCTCTTGCCATACGCTGTCCAGCGCCGTGCCGGAGTTCGCCGCGGTCCACGCTTTGCCGCCGGTCGCGCGGGCGATGTTCTGCAGCAGCGGCAGGTCGACTTTATCATCGCCTGCGCTGCGCAGGTCGCCAAAGGCAATGGTATGCACCTGCACGTGATGCGATGCCGCCAGCGTGGCAGCGAGTTCGGGTGAAAGCTGTGAGGCGGTATCGTTGCCGTCGGTCAGCAGAATAGCCAGTTTACTGACGTCTTTATTGGGCCCGGAATCAAGCAGTTTGACCGCCACGCCAAGCGCATCGCCAATGGCGGTTTGCTGACCAATCATCCCCGGCGCAAGCTGGTTGATACGCATGTTCAATGCCTGTTTGTCTTCGCTCACCGGAGCGAAAGGCCAGGCGCTGCTGGCAAAAATCACCATCCCGATACGGTCAGAATGACGCGCCGTGACGAATTTACGCACCGACGCCTGTACCGCCTGCAAACGGGTTATCCCGCCTTCGACGTCGTTTTTCTGCATCGAGCCGGACACATCGAGGATCAGCACCATATCGCGCATCGGTTTTTGAATGTGCTGCGGCGGGGTGAGGTATTCCGGGCGGGTCAGGGCGCAGACCAGTAAGCCCCACACCAGCCAGAACAGCAGCCCGCGCAGCCAGCCATCGCCCACCGGCTGGCTGTCGAGCTTCAGCTCATCGATAAGGTTGGGTAGAAACGGCACGCGGACGTGCTCTTTTAGCTGTCTGTCCTGCGGCAATAAATAGCGCCCTAGCAGCGGCAACAGCAGCAACAGCCAGGCCCACGGCCAGGCAAAATCAATCCTTGAGAAAAGCTCAGACATCGGGCAGCTCCTTTAACCAGCTTGCAAGCTGGCGGCGCAAACGCGATTCGTCCGCTTCCGCCAGTTGGTTGTCGCGCTGGCAATACCTGGCGCATAACTGTTGGCGCAGATCGTTTTCCAACGGGACAGGCTGCAACAGCGATTCCGCCGTCAGACTCTGGCTGACGGCGGCGCGTGGCTGGTGGACCAGCAGCACCTGCTTAATCAGATTCAGCCAACCGTCGACGCTGTGTGAGGCGGGCAGCAATGCCTGCGCCTCGCGCCGCCAGCGGTTACGACGCCAGCGGGCGTAGCGGAAAAACAGGACAACAGCGACGACGGCCAGCAGCAGGGCACCCAGAACCAGCCAGCCCGGCGGCAGTGGGAACCAGGAGGGAGAGGGAGGCAGCGCCGGCTGTGCTAGCGCGGGCACGGTAAATCCTTTCTCGAGCATTCAGAGACCTTTTTGTAACTGCTTAATCAAATCCTGGCTGACCACCAGATGGTTCACGCGAACGCCGAGCCGGGTCAGGCGGCTTTGCTGGCGGGCCAGGCGGGCGGTGATGCTTTGCTCAATCTCCGCTTTCAGGCCGGACGAGAGCGCAAAAGCCGCCTCATGGCCCTGATAGGTGGCGGCGAGTGTGCCCGAAGCGGGAAGACGCAAATGCAAATCATCGAGCACCACAAAAGCGCTGACCTCACAGCGACGGCGCAGTCCGGCGAGCAGAGCATCACAGTTGGCGTCGAGGTCGTGGAAGTCGCTCAGCACCGCGACCCATGCGCCGTTAGGGATGGCTCCGCTGGCTCGCTGGAGTGCAGCCGCCAGCGTGATGCTGGATGCAGGCTCCTGCGGATACTGTTCCGGCAACTGCTGGTTGTAGCGCAACAGGGTGTCAAGGAGGGCGTTAAGCGTGGTGCGCGGCGGGCGGCATTTTTGCAGCGTCATCTCGCTGTCGTTAAACACCAGACTGCCGACCCGGTCACTATCGTGCCAGCTGCGCCACGCCAGCAGCGCCGCGGTTTTGGCCGCCGCCACCGATTTGGTTTGCCCTTGGGTGGCGAAATACATGTCGAGACGCTGATCGACCAGCAAAAATATCGGGCGTTCGCGCTCTTCGTTATACAAGCGGATCCACGGCTGGCGTAGGCGGGCGGTAGCCTGCCAGTCAATCAGGCGCACGTCATCGCCGGGCTGATAGCGGCGCAGGCTGTCGAAATTCAACCCGCGTCCCTGCTGCTTCGAGGTGCGTTCCCCGGCCAGCGCGCCCGGAGGGATTTGCCCCGGTGGGTTGGCAATCAGCCGGGCATCGTTGACCAGCGCGAGCAGTGTCTCCCGATCAACGCTGAGGCGGCTGTCCATTACGCCACCACAGCGTCGAGCAGCATGTTCACCACGTCATCGGCGGTGCGGTTATCGGCGTTGGCCTGGTAACTCAGCATCAGGCGATGGCGAATCACCGCCGGAGCAATACGACGCACGTCTTCCGGGAGGACCGCATCGCGGCCTTCAAGCCAGGCCTGCGCTTTGGCGCAGCGCTCCAGGGCCAGGGTGCCGCGCGGGCTGACGCCGATGTGAATATAGCTTGCCAGCGTGTCGCTCACGCTCTGCGGATGACGGGTGGCGTTAATCAGATTGACGATGTATTCCTCAATCGCGGGGGCCACGTAAACCGCTGAAATCGCCTGCCAGCTGGCGGCAATCTCCTGTTGGGAAAGGGTTAACGTCGCGTCTGGCTGAGCGTGGTCACCGTGGCCGGTTTCGCCGCTCGCCAGCGCCTGATATTTGGCCTGCTGTTCGGCTCGCACCAGCTGCATGACTTTTTGCTCGTTCTCTTTTGACGGGTAATCCACCAAGACTTTCATCAGGAAGCGGTCGAGCTGGGCTTCCGGCAACGGCCAGGTGCCTTCCTGATCGACCGGGTTCTGGGTGGCGAGCACCATAAAGACGCCCGGCAGCGGCCAGGTTTTCCCGGCCACGGTGACGTGACGTTCTTCCATCGCTTCGAGCAGCGCCGACTGCACGCGGGCGGAGGCCCGGTTGATTTCATCGGCCAGGATTACGTTGCCAAATACCGGCCCCGGACGGAAGCGGAACTGGTCCTCTTCGCGGGTGGCGTTCTGCTGATAAATTTCGCTGCCGGTGATGTCGGAGGGCAGCAAATCCGGAGTGAACTGAATGCGGCGGAATTCGCCTTCGACGTGCTCAGCCAACTCGCGCACCGCACGGGTTTTGGCCAGACCCGGCAAGCCTTCCAGCAGCACGTGCCCGTCACAGAGCAGGGCGATAATCAGCATTCTGACCAGCTCTTCCTGACCCAGCACCTGGGTGTTCATCCGTTGTTCAAGCTGAAGCAGTTTCTCTGCGCTATTCATTTTTTGACTCCTGCAAAATCGCGTTTCAGCAGCGTGGCAATCCCTACCAGAATTGGCTCGGCGTAGTTGAAGAAGGCTTTGATCCCCGGACACAGGTAGTTCAGCCCCAGTTCGCCGTCGGGGGTACGCACAAGGCGATTTTTCGGGCATTCGCCCCAGCACAGCTTGAGGTACGGACACTCTTTACAGTATTTCGGCAGGGTATCTTTTTTACCCATCCCGAAGGCTTGCTGACGCTCAGAGAACGCCAGGTGCGCCAGCTTGTTATGCTCGATATTGCCAATCTGGTATTCCGGGTAGACGTAGTGGTCGCACGAGAAGATGTCGCCATTTTTCTCGATAGCCAGCCCTTTGCCGCAGAACTCAGAGGCGGTACAAATCTGCGCGGGCATCCCCATGGTCTGGGCGACGGCGGTTTCAAACAGGTTCACCTGCACGCGGCCTAAATCGTTATTGACCCACTCTTCAAACACCGCAATCAGGAAGGTTCCCCAGTCATCGGGGTCAACCGACCAGTCGGTGACAATGGAGTCGAGATCGCCCGGATGCGCGCGGCGGCTGCCGGTAATCGGAATGCTGTCGTCCTGCCAGAACTGCGGGGCGGTGCTTTTGAAATCCACCGGTTCAACGCAGGGATTGAACTGAACGTAGGTGGCACCCAGTTCGCGGGTCATAAAGCGGTACACGTCCAGCGGGAAGCGGGCGTTGGTACGGTTCACCGTCACCAGCGCGTTGAACGGGACGCCGTGACGCTTCAGCGCGTCGACGCCTTCCATCACTTTATCGAAGGTCGGTTTGCCACTGCGGGTGACGCGGTAGCGGTCATGCAGTTCTCGTGGGCCATCAATGGAGATCCCCACCAGAAATTTATGTTCTTTGAGGAACGCGGCCCATTTGTCGTTGAGCAGCACGCCGTTGGTCTGCAAATCGTTTTCGACTTTTTGCCCGGGCTTCTGGTACTGCTTCTGGAACTTGACCACTTTTTCGAAAAATTCGAGCCCCATCAGGGTCGGTTCGCCGCCCTGCCAGGAGAAGACAACCTGGTCGCCATCCTGCCCGTCAATGTACTGACGAATGAAGTTTTCCAGCACCTCATCGCTCATCCCGGTGTGTCTGTCCTGGTGGAGTAATTGTTCTTTAGACAGGTAGAAACAGTAGGTGCAATCGAGGTTGCAGGTGGAACCGGACGGCTTGGCCATCACGTGGAAGCGGCGTTTGTATTCTGGGCCTTTGCCGTCATATTTTTCCGCGGACGGTAACGCTTTAACGGGTAGTGTGGTGCTGTACTTCATAGCAAACCCCTAAGGTAAATGACTGACAAAGCGCACAAAGAGCGAATGTAAAATGCAGAGCGGATTGCGAAGGCAACCCGCTCTGAGTATGAGGTCAGTGCCTCACGTTACGCCCATCATTTGTTGATGGATGAACCTTGCTCCAGCATCGCTGACGCATCAGAGATGGTGAATGAGCCTGGTTTCTGGCGTGGCGGGAACTCTTTAAAGGTAGCGAGCATCTCTTTCGCGTACTTCTGCGCGCCGCCCATCAGGAACATACGGTCGTAGAACCAGCTCTGATAGCCCATCCCTTTGTCGCCTTTCTCCAGCGGATCGACTTCCAGATCGAAGATCATCGGTGCACGCAGTTTGGTGAACGGATAACGCCACAGATCCAGACCTTCGTGTTCCTGGATCATGAAGTGTGCTTTCCAGCGACCGTAACGCATTGCCAGCAGGTCACCGTCATCACTCCAGTAGAAGAACTCTTTACGCTGGTCTTCGCCTTTGCCCTGCAGGAAGTCGATCTGGTTGTAACCATCCAGATGCACTTTGTAGGTGATGGACGGAGTTTTGTAACCCTTCAGCAGCTGATCTTTAATGTTCGCATCGCCTGCCGCAGCCACCAGCGTTGGGAACCAGTCATAGCTCGCAAAGATGTCTTTTACGATGGTACCTGGCTTGATGTGGCCTGGCCATTTGACCATTGCCGGAACGCGGAAGCCGCCTTCCCAGCCGGTGTTTTTCTCACCGCGGAACGGCGTTTCACCGGCATCAGGCCAGGTCGCCGTCATCGGGCCGTTATCGGTGGTGTAGACAACAATGGTGTTATCTTCAATGCCCAGATCTTTAATCTTCTGCAGCACTTCGCCGACCATCTTGTCATGCTCAACCATGCCGTCGGCATACGTCCCCAGACCTGTTTTACCGATGCTGGCATCTTTCAGGTGGGTTTTGTTGTGCATACGAGTGGTGTTGAACCAGGTGAAGAATGGCTTGTTAGCCTTCACCTGACGTTCCATAAAGTCGTTGTTCGCCGCGAGGGTTTCTTCGTCAACGGTGCCCATACGTTTGATGGTCAACGGACCGGTATCTTCAATCTTGCCGTCAGCGCTGCTCTTAATTACGCCGCGCGGGCCGAATTCTTTACGGAAGGCCGGGTCTTTCGGGTAATCCGAGTTCTCAGGCTCTTCTTCCGCATTCAGGTGGTACAGGTTGCCCATGAATTCATCGAAACCGTGCGCGGTAGGCAGGAATTCGTCGCGGTCGCCGAGGTGGTTTTTACCGAACTGACCGGTGGCATAACCGAGCTGTTTCAGGACGCTAGCGATGGTTGGATCTTCTTTTTGCAGGCCCTGTGGCGCACCCGGCATACCGACTTTACTCATCCCGGTACGGAATGGCATCTGACCGGTGATGAAGGCAGAACGGCCTGCGGTGGAGCTCTGTTCAGCGTAGTAAGAGGTAAATTTGGCCCCCTGCGCCGCAATGCTGTCGATGTTCGGGGTGTCGTAACCCATCGTACCCTGATTGTAGGTACTCAGGTTCCAGTAACCAATATCGTCACCAAATATGACAACGATGTTTGGCTTCGCGGTGTCTTGCTTGGGAGAGGCGGTGGCAGGCGCTGCATAAGCAGAAGTGACGGCGCCTGAAGCCAGCGTCAGCATACTTGCAAGCATCGTCCGCTTGAATGGGACATGATTAAACATGAGGAGCTCCTTTATATAAAGTCCCATTTAGTATAGTTACACCGCACCTATTGCAAACTTACGATCGATGTAAAAATAAACGCTCACTAATTTGCATTTTTGCTAACAAATTATTGGTGGGTTAAGGGGTTATTGCGCATTTAAACGCAAGAAGACGCGGATGGGGAGAGGAAAAAACGGCCAGCGTGAGGCTGGCCGGAGGGGATTATTTCTGCTGACAGCCTGAACACTGCTTGTTCTGGATCTGCTGGAAGAAGTCATTGCCTTTGTCATCCACGAGGATAAACGCCGGGAAGTTTTCGACTTCGATTTTCCAGATGGCTTCCATACCCAGTTCCGGGTACGCCACGCACTCAAGGCTCTTAATGCTCTGCTGCGCCAGCACCGCCGCCGGGCCGCCGATGCTGCCGAGGTAGAAACCGCCGTGTTTATGGCACGCGTCGGTCACCTGCTGGCTGCGGTTGCCTTTCGCCAACATCACCATGCTCGCCCCATGAGCCTGCAATAAATCGACATAGGAATCCATGCGACCTGCGGTCGTGGGGCCGAGCGAGCCGGAGGCGTAACCTTCGGGGGTTTTCGCCGGGCCTGCGTAGTAGATCGGATGATCTTTCACGTACTGCGGCAGTTCCTCGCCGTTATCCAGCAGCTCTTTCAGCTTGGCATGCGCCATGTCACGCGCCACGATGATGGTGCCGTTCAGCGACAGGCGGGTCGAGACCGGATGCGCAGCCAGCTGGGCGCGGATCTCGTTCATCGGCTGATTCAAATTGATGCTCACCACATCGCCTTCACCCTGCTGGCGCAGTGCTTCAGGAATGTACTGGCCCGGATTGGCTTCCAGTTTCTCAATCCAGATCCCGTCGCGGTTGATCTTGGCTTTGATATTACGGTCCGCCGAGCAAGACACGCCCATGCCGATCGGGCAGGATGCGCCGTGGCGCGGCAGACGAATAACGCGGATATCGTGGGCGAAGTATTTGCCGCCGAACTGTGCGCCGAGGCCGAGGTTCTGCGCCTCCTGCATCAGTTCCTGTTCCAGCTGCACGTCGCGGAATGCCTGACCGTGCTCATTACCTTCGGTTGGCAGGCCGTCGTAATAGCGGGTGGAGGCCAGTTTCACGGTTTTCAGCGTCGCTTCTGCCGAGGTGCCGCCAATCACAAATGCGATATGGTACGGCGGGCAGGCGGCGGTTCCGAGGGTTCGCATCTTCTCAACCAGCCAGTTTTTCAGCTTCGCCGGGGTAATCAGCGCTTTGGTTTCCTGATACAGATAGGTCTTGTTGGCGGAGCCGCCGCCTTTCGCCATGCACAGGAATTTGTATTCGTCGCCGTCCACGCTGTAGAGATCAATCTGCGCGGGCAGGTTGGTGCCGGTGTTCACTTCTTTATACATGTCCAGCGGCGCGTTCTGCGAATAGCGCAGGTTATCTTCGGTGTAGGTGTTGTACACCCCGCGCGCCAGGGCCGCTTCATCGCCGCCACCGGTCCACACGTTCTGACCTTTTTTGCCCATGATGATCGCCGTGCCGGTGTCCTGACAGGTCGGCAGCACGCCTTTGGCCGCGATTTCTGAGTTACGCAGGAACTGCAGGGCCACGTATTTATCGTTATCGCTGGCGTCCGGGTCGGTGAGGATCGCGCCGACCTGCTGCTGGTGGGAAACGCGCAGCATGAAGGACGCATCGTGGAACGCCTGCTGGGCCAGCAGGGTCAGGGCTTCTGGCTCGACTTTCAGCATCGGCTGACCGTCAAACTCAGCCACGGAAACGTGCTCGCGGCTCAGCAGATAGTATTCGGTGTCGTCTTTCGCCAGCGGGAAGGGATTCTGATAAACAAAGGGTTTATTCGACATACTCAACTCCAGAAATTAAAAAACCGCCGGAGTCTCCCCCGACGGTTAAGGATTAGAACATCATCGACATCCATGGATAGCCAATCAGCAGCAGCGCAGCGAGGAAGATAGCCCCAAAGATGGTGCCGAGGCGCCAGTAGTCTTTGGTTGGCAGGTAGCCGCTGCCGTAATAAATCGGGCTTGGACCGGTGCCGTACGGGGTGATAATCCCCATCACGCCCAGCGAGGTCACCATCAGCAGACAGAACACTTCCATGTTCATACCCGGAATGGTGGAGGCGATGGTCAGCATCGCAGGCAGCAGCGCGGTGGTGTGCGCAGTGGTACTGGCAAATAAGTAGTGCAGCAGGTAGAACGCCAGCAGCAGCACGATGGTTGCGGTGCCCGGCGAGATACCGCCCATCAGCGCGCCGCCTTCTTTACCCAGCCAGGTGATGAACCCGGTAGAGGAGAGGCCATCGGCCAGCGCCACCAGGGTGGCGAACCACACAAAGGTATTCCACGCGGCTTTATTATTAGTGATGTCGTTCCAGTTCAGTACCCCGGTCCACAGCATCAGCACGATGACCAGCAGGGCAGCCATCGCCGGTTCAATCCAGTCGGCGGCGAAGATCCACATCATCAGCGCACAGCATACGAACACCAGCAGCAGGATTTCATTGCGCGACAGTTTGCCCAGTTTTTCCAGCTCACGCGCGGCCCACAGCGGCACTTCGTTGTTCACTTTCACTTCTGGCGGATAGAACCAGTAAGCCAGCAGCGGCATGACCAGAATCAGAATCACACCCAGCGGCAGGAAGGCGAGGAACCACATCCCCCAGGAGATGTTCAGGCCAACGATGCTTTTTACCAGCGCCAGGGCCAACAGGTTCGGTGCCAGCGCTGACAGGAACATCGAGCTGGTGATACAGGCGGCGGTGATGGCCACCCACATCAGATATGAACCGATTTTACGGGCGCTCGGGTCGTTCGGTTTAGAACCGTACAGCGGCGGCAGGTTAGCGATAATCGGATAGATTGTGCCCCCGCTACGCGCGGTATTCGACGGAGTGAACGGGGCCAGCAGCAAATCGGCGAAGGTAATGGCATAGCCCAGCGTCAGGCTGCGACGACCAAGGTATTTCACCAGGATCAGCGCCAGACGACGACCGAACTGCGTTTTGTCATAGCCTGCGGCAAACATGAAGGCACCGAAAATCAGCCATACGGTAGAGTTGCCGAAACCGCTGACTGCCCACTTAAAGGACGCGGTAGCCAGCTTAAATTTTGGCTCCAGCATCTGCTCCGGGCTGAACAGCAGCCACTGGCTGCACAGGGCGATGACCACCACCCCGGTTAAGCCGATCACGGCACCCGGCAGCGGTTCAAAAATCAGACCGACAATCACGCCGACGAAGATAGCGAAGTAGTGCCAGGCATAGGGTGGCAGGCCGTCCGGTACCGGCACGAAAAGCAGCAGAACCGCGACAATGACAGGCAGCGCCATCATCAGCAGACGGTTAGATTTCCCGGCTTTTGCTTTACCCGGACTGGCGGCCGGTGGGGTGACTGTATTCTCTTTCATAATGAGACTCGACAAGTAGTTAAAAATACGGTGGACGACCTAAGTAACGGCTTGGTTTATTTAGTTACGAAACTTACTTTGATTATTAATGACCGTGCTTACGTCGTTTCTATATAGTGATTCAATGCCATAAGTCAGGCGTTGAATTAAAAATTGGGCTTATTTATATATTGCGCGTTCATTGCCGATTGCAATTGATCGAGATCAAAAAAACGAAATAAGCAGTGCTTTTTTTTACATTATCGAATAACCCTATTGTGGCATGTGGTTATTTTCAATAAATTCCAGAAGATGTTAAAACTCAACGGAGGTGAAGCGCGTATTTTATGTGCGCATGTCAATTATCTTGTTGTTTTGTATGGGTTGTTATGGCGGTAGGGATGCGATTTCATTGTTAACAAAAATAGCCTTGTTGTTATCAATATTGAATGTGATGTAAATGTTATATTTTAAAATGATAATACCGTGGTGGTAGTGCTGTTATGGTGGGTATTAAATAGTTTTATAACTAACGTAATAACTTTAGAAACTAAAGAAAGCGCTATATTAATAGCATGACCTCGGACCACTAAATAAAACCAATAAAGGCTCCGTCACCGAATTCTTAAATTTCAATTTTTAAAATCTGGAGTTCCATTATGACCAATAATGAACGTATTTTAAGCCCTTTCACTCTCCCTAACGGGACCGAACTGAAAAACCGTTTGTTAATGGCACCGATGACCACCTGCACCGGGTATTTCGACGGCACCGTCACTAGCGAGCTGGTGGAGTATTATCGGGTTCGCGCGGGCAGCATTGGCACCATAATCGTTGAGTGCTGCTTCGTCGACGACCTCGGTCTCGCCTTCCCGGGCGCGATTGGGATCGACAGCGACGAGAAAATTGCCGGTCTGGCCAAAATCGCCGCCGCCATTAAAGCCGAAGGCTCTAAAGCTATCCTGCAAATCTATCACGGCGGCCGTATGGTCGACCCGAAACTGATTGGCGGGCGTACCCCGGTCGGCCCAAGTGCCGTGGCGGCTCCGCGTGAAGGTGCTGCCACTCCGGTGGCGCTGACCACTGAAGAAGTGGCGGACATGGTAGTGAAATTTGGTGAAGGCGTGCGTCGTGCCATTCAGGCCGGATTCGACGGCGTGGAAATCCACGGAGCCAACACCTATCTTATCCAGCAGTTCTACTCCCCGAACTCAAACCAGCGTACCGACGAATGGGGCGGCAGCCGCGATAACCGCGCTAAATTCCCGCTGGCGGTGCTGGATATCACCCACAAAATGGCCCGCCAGTATGCCGACGATGCGTTCATCATTGGCTACCGCTTCTCGCCGGAAGAGATGGAAGTCCCGGGCATTCGCTTTGACGACACCCTGTACCTGCTGGAAAAACTGGCGGCGCGCGGCGTGGATTACCTGCACTTCTCCCTCGGTGCGAGCCTGCGTTCGTCAATTGTCGATACGCAGGACCCAACCCCGCTTATCGAAAAATACTGCGCGATGCGCTCTGACACGCTGGCCCAGGTGCCGGTGATGGGCGTGGGTGGCGTGGTGAACGCAGCGGATGCCGAAGAAGGGCTGAACCACGGCTACGACCTGATTGCCGTGGGGCGGGCGACGATTGCCTACCCGGACTGGACCGACCGCATCGCACGCGGTGAAAACCTGGAACTGTTTATCGACAGCACCCAGCGTGAAGCGCTGAACATTCCTGAACCGCTGTGGCGCTTCTCGCTGGTTGAAGCGATGATCCGCGATATGAGCATGGGCGATGCTAAATTCAAACCGGGCGTGTTTGTGGAAAACGTGCAGGATGATACCCACGAACTGGTTATCAACGTCAGCCTCGAAAGCGACAGGATCGCCGACATCGAACTGGTCTCCGGCCCGCAGCAGGTGGAGTTCGTCACCAGCTTCGAAGAGATCAAAACCCGCATTCTGGATGCCAACACCCCGCACGTGGACGCCATTTCCGGCGCAACCAGCCAGAGCGAAGCGGTGAAAAAAGCGGTATCAAAAGCGATGGTGAAATCCACCAAAGCCCGCGTGGCGGAAGAAGGCGGTGACACCCAGGCACCGAAAAACTACGACGTGGTCGTGGTCGGCAGCGGCGGGGCCGGTCTGGCGGCAGCGATTCAGGCGCACGATGAAGGTGCCAGCGTGCTGATCGTCGAAAAAATGCCGACCATTGGCGGGAACACCATTAAAGCCTCGGCGGGGATGAACGCCGCTGAAACCCGCTTCCAGCGCGTGAAAGGCATTCACGACAGCAAAGAGCTGTTCTATGCCGAAACCCTGAAAGGCGGCGGCAACAAAAACAACCCGGAACTGCTACGCCGCTTTGTGGAAAACGCGCCGGAAGCCATCGAATGGCTGGCGCGTCGTGGCATCATGCTGAATGACATCACCACGACCGGTGGGATGAGCATCGACCGTACTCACCGGCCACGTGACGGATCGGCGGTTGGCGGGTATCTGATCAGCGGCCTGGTGCGGAACGTGACCAAACGCGGTATCGACGTGATGCTCGACACCTCCGTGGACGAGATCCTGTTCAACGACGGTGAAGTGAGCGGCGTGCGTCTGCTGAATGACGAAAACGAAACCCTTACCGTGCAGGCGAAAAGCGTGGTGGTTGCCACCGGGGGCTTCAGCGCCAACAGCGCGATGGTGGTGAAATACCGTCCTGACCTCGAAGGCTTCGTGACCACCAACCACAAAGGTGCGACCGGGGGCGGGATCGCGCTGCTGGAACGCATCGGTGCAGGCACCGTCGACATGGGGGAAATTCAAATTCACCCGACCGTCGAACAAAACACCTCGTACCTGATTTCTGAATCCATTCGTGGCGGCGGGGCGATTCTGGTGAATCAGCAGGGCAGCCGTTTCTATAATGAAATGTCGACCCGCGATAAAGTCTCTGCCGCCATCATCGCGCTGCCGGAACACTTCGCGTATATCGTGTTCGATGAACATGTGCGGGCGAAAAACAAAGCCGCCGATGAGTACATCGCCAAAGGTCTGGTGACCAGCGCCAGCTCACCGCGCGAACTGGCCGCCGCATTGGGTATGGATGAACAGGCTTTCCTCGCCACCCTGGAACGCTACAATGGCTTTGTGGAAAAACAGCACGACGACGATTTCGGTCGCACCACCGCGCTGCGTGCGCCGATTAACGAAGGCCCGTTCCATGCTATCCAGATTGCCCCTGGCGTGCATCACACCATGGGCGGCGTAACCGTGAATACTCAGACCGAAGTGCTCAACGCGGAAAACGCGGTTATTCCGGGGGCGTACGCGGCAGGTGAAGTGGTCGGCGGTATCCACGGCGGCAACCGTATCGGCGGTAACGCGGTAGCGGATATTATTATCTTCGGTACACTGGCGGGCCATCAGGCTGCGGTTCGGGCGAAACGTTAAGGTTTATTGCCATATTTCCCCTCACCCCGACCCTCTCCCCAGAGGGGCGAGGGGGGAAAACATAAATTCCCTCTCCCTGTTGGGAGAGGGCCAGGTTGAGGGTATAAACGCCATGCCAACCGATCACTCGGTTTACAGCTATTCTGCGGTCCTGATGGGCTCGCCCATTCTGCTCAAACTCTTCTCTCACAACCAATCGCTCGCTTCCCGCGTTTTTAGCCTGATAAAACAGTATGAAGACCTGCTGACCGTTAATCGGGCGCATTCGCAGGTGATGGACATCAACCATGCCGCCGGGCAGCATCCGGTGACGGTGAGTCGTCCGGTGTATCAGCTGATCAAGTGCGCGAAAGCGGCGAGCGTTTTGCCCGACAGCGCCTTTAATCTCGCCATTGGTCCGCTGGTTAAACGCTGGCGCATCGGCTTTAAAGGTGACAGCGTTCCGCCCGCCGATGACATCCAGGCACTGCTCAATATCACCCGGGCGCAGGACGTAATCCTCGACGACGACAACCTGAGCGTGTTTCTGACCCGAAAAGGAATGGAGATTGATTTAGGCGCGATTGCCAAAGGCTATATCGCCGATCGGGTGCGGGATTTATTGCTGAAAGAAGGGGTGACGGACGGGCTGATTAATCTCGGCGGCAACGTGCAGACCCTCGGCACGCCGCAGGGGCGCTGGAGTATCGGCCTGAAAAAACCGTTCGCTGAGGCGGATGCGCTGGTCGGCGCGATGGAAGTGGCGCACAAATCGGTGGTGACGTCCGGCACCTACGAGCGCTATTTCGAGCAGGACGGGCAGCGTTACCACCATATTCTTGACCCGCACACCGGCTACCCGCTGGATAACGAACTCGACAGCGTGACCATTATCTCCACCGATTCGCTCGACGGCGATATCTGGACAACGCTCTTGTTCGGCGCGGGCGTGGAGAAGGGCTGTCAGATGCTGAAAGGCCGGGCCGACATCGAGGCTATCTTTGTCACGAAGGCGCAGGAAGTGATCCTCTCTTCCCAGCGCCAGTACCGCTTTACGCTGCTCGACGATAGCTACCGGCTTATTGATTGTACTGTAAATAAAATGAATGCATAATTACTAATGTATTATTTTAATATATATGAGCGATGAAAGTATAATATTTTAATTCGTGAGGCTGAGAAGGAGTTCACGAAAATAACAGTTAGAACTCTGTACCGTCATCCCCTGTGAAAATGGATTTCACAAATGTTCGTTATTATTAATGAAACAATTAAAAGGGTTGGCTATGGAAAGGATGAAAGGTTTTTACCTTAAAGTTGGGGATGAATCTACCTGCGGGGGAATCATTACATCTGGCTGCGTAACGGCTTTAGTGTCGGGTAATCCGTCAGCACGAATGGGAGATAACTATAGGTGTGGTACAGATGGGAAAACCTATGCCATAGCGGGAGGCGTTCCCGGATCTTTTGTGGAAGGAAAACTGGCGGCGGGAACGGGGCATAGTAAAGGAACATGTAGATGTAAGTGTGAATTTGTTCCCGTTGGTTTTGCACTGACTTATGGTTATGAGACAGAAGTAACGGCTCCTTCCAATAACATTATTCCGCCGACTCCAGATAAAGAACACAGCGCATCCGTAGATGCGGGATTTTGTGTATTACCACATGAGTCGTCCCCCGCTAAACATGATTCATTGTTATTCATGTATCCACCCGCTAACGTTCGCCAGTTATATAGCATGCTAAACCCCGAAATGACAAAAAAGACCGGTTCAATCTTGATTGTTGTTGACCCGGATAAACAGGTTCCTGAGCAAATAGAAATACTGCAAAATGCACGTGATAGAATTGATACGGCGTTGGCTCCTTTGACTGCAGTAGAAGCCAAAATTCTGTATGAGAACCGTGCAGTCATCGATATCTTCTCATCACAAATTTATAGTGATGCACTCGGGACAGCAGGTGATGTAGCAGGTTACGTAAGTGAGGTAGGACAATCTTATTACGAAGAAATTAATAGTGTTCTCGAAGAAATTCAAATGCTTTATCAGAAGACCTACAACAATAACAGCGGTGTTATTTCTGGTCAGGAGTTTTTTGGTCAGCGGCAGAGGTTATTCAATAAATTGAACGTCGTGCTAAACCGCTATTCAAAATCACAATTAAACTTGAGGGAATACGAAAATATTAAAAAGGCTTTAGGCCTCTCCACCCACTCAATTATGCACCGATGGGATCAATCTGGTATCGGTAGCATTGAAGGGTATGCGAGTTACATTGAAAAATCGGCGAAGCTTATAAAAGTGATGCGCACGACTGGTTATGTAGGTATAGGCTTAGATTTTGCATCATATTCAAGTAATGTTTATGATGCGTGTGCCATTGGCCGAGAAGATGCATGTAGAAAAGTCGCCATGACAGAATACAGTAAATTTGGCGGGAAACAGTTAGCAGGGGCGGTTGCAGGTAGTGTGGCTGGTTGGGCTTCAAGAGGTGCTTGCATGTGGGTTTTAGGCCTAGCTTCTTCAGAGGTTGGTGGAATAGGATCTGCAATGTGTCTGGTTACAGGTATAGGATTCTCTATTGGTACGTCTAAATTTACAGAAGATTCAGGTGAGAAAATGGGCGATAAACTGGGGCGTGTGATTTATGAACATTTTATCAAATGATATTAAACATTTCATAGAAACGCCTTTGTTTTCAGTGTTGATTATTTTGATGTTGTGCCTGGTGTTTTTTCGGCTGTACAATAAAATAATGTATAAACGTATTAAGGCAGCATTTTTAAATAGGTTTGATATTTTTCCGTCTAATTTATCAAGATATGAAAACGCGTCACTAGTTTGTTCTGCTTCCTATTTTGGATGTGTATTGCCGATGATGCGATTATTGATTTTACCCTATAATAAAAAACGAGGCGTAGAAGAGTTGCAAGTCAATTTCATTAAAGGTTTGCCAACCAGTATGACAATTGGGTTTAAAGTTGAAGCTTTATTGTGGATGTTGTTAACGCCAGTGATAATGTTGTTTATTTTAATACAATGAAAGAAAAAGGATTCCAGTTGGAATCCTTTTCCCTCGCGGGAAGCGGTTCTATCTTGCCAACGCATAGTTACCAGCTTATTGACTGTACTGCTTAAGCAAGCCGTACTGCTCGGCGATGAGACGATAGCGATACACCGGTCGGCCAGTGGCCCCGTAGTGGATGCTGGTGAACAGAATATTAATCTGCGCCAGCCAAATCAGATATTTACGGCATGAGACTCGAGAGATAGCCACGGCATTCGCCAGGTCATCGGTTGAAAACTCAGTACCTGGATGGGCATCAATCCACTGACAAATGGTGCGCAGGGTCTGCGGGGTTAAGCCTTTCGGCAGCTTCTTGCTGTCAGCCACTTCTGGCGTGCCGCCGTGCAGCAACCGGTCAACGTCGGCCTGCTCATAATAGGCATGGTTGCCCATCAGCTTTTTCTTCTCCCGCCAGGCGTTGAGTGCTTCTTCAAAGCGCGGGAACTGGAAGGGTTTGATCAGATAATCGACCACCCCGTAGTGAATTGAGGTCTGAATGGTCGCCGCGTCGGCGGCGGAGGAAATCATGATAACGTCGACAGCCCGGCCGGATGCGCGGATCACCGGCAGCAAATCAAGTCCGTTATCCTGCTGCATGTAAACGTCCAACAGCACCAGATCGATATCCAGCGACGTGTCGTTGAGAAGCGCTGTGGCCTGCGCCAGCGTGGACGCGGTCCCGCAGCACTGGAATCCGGGTATCCGGGCGACATACATCCGGTTCAGCTCGGTTACCATCGCGTCATCATCAACAATTAATACATTTATCACGCACTCTTCCTTTCACTGTCCCACGGGAGACTGACAAAAAATTGGGTAAACACGCCGGGCTCGGATTCTACCGTAATCGAGCCGCCGAGTTCATCCAGCTGTTGGCTGGCGAGGAACAAACCCACGCCGCGGTTTTCCCCTTTGGTGGAAAAACCCTTGGCGAAAATGGCCTCTAAATTGGCCTCGGGAATGCCCGCCCCGTCATCGCTGACTTCGCAGGTGAGCCACCCGTTCTGATAATGCAGCAGCAGGCTGATTTCCCCATCTGGCTGGCTTTGCATCGCATCCAGCGCGTTTTCTATCAGGTTGCCGAGCACCGTCACCAGCACCGTGACCTGTTTTTCATTCGGGTTATCCGGCACCAGGCTTTCGTCCACCAGCGTCAGGCTGAAGCCTCGCTCTTTGGCGCGGTTGATTTTGCCGAGCAGGAACCCGGCTACCACCGGCGATTTCACCCGATGCTGAATGGCACCGATATCCATTTGGTAAGTATGCGCGGTGTGCAGGACGTACTCTTCAAGCTTATCGTAACTTTTCATGCTCAGCAGGCCGAGGATCACGTGCAGCTTGTTCATAAACTCATGTGAGGTGGTGCGCAGGGCGTCGACGTAGTTCACCATCCCGTCAAGGCGTTGCATCAGCTGGCTGACTTCGGTTTTATCGCGGAAGGTGCTGATCGCCCCGGTCACCCGGCCCTGACTGCGGATCGGCACGGTATTGCTCAGCAACAGCCGCCCATTGCACCCCAGTGCCCGGTCCTGTAACGGCTGACCGCTGGCCAACACCTCGCGCAGATTTTCCAGCAGCGGGGCGTGGCCTGACTCGCCCGATAGCAGCATTTTACGCGCCGCATGGTTGACGACCGTCACCCGACCCTGAGCATCGACCGCCATCACGCCTTCCTTCAACGACTGCAACATTGCCTGACGCTGTTGATACAGGTTGGTGATTTCCCACGGCTCAAGGCCGAGCAGCACGCGCTTGAGCACCCGCACCAGACAGTAAATGCCCGCGCTGCCGACGATAATGCTGAACAGCACGCTCCACAGCACGCCCCAGTGGCTGCGGCTGACCTGCTCATCGACCTTGCTCAGCGAAATGCCGACCGCCACCACCCCAATTTGCCGATGGCTATCGTCATACACCGGAGTAAACACGCGTAGCGCCTGGGCGAGCACCCCATGGTTAATCGAGACGTTCTCTTTCCCCGCCAGCGCCGGATGAATATCGTCCCCGATAAACGTCTGGCCGATGATAGCGTTGTCCGGGTGCGAATAGCGGATGCCTTGCATGTCGGTCACCACCGCAAACAGCAGGTGATTGCGTTCGGCCACGCGGTTGGCCAGCGGCGCGATGATGTTGTCCTGCGGCGACTGGGTCAGGCCACGCTTGACGTCCGGGGAATCGGCGAGGGTACGCGCCACCGCCAGCGCAGTGTCCTTCACGCCGTTGCGAGTGACGTTGCTGATTTGCCCGAGCCACAGCGCGTAGGCCAGGATCAGCACCGCGCCCATCACGCAGCACACCATCAGGGTGACAAGGGTACTCAGTTTCATCCGCCGTTGCGCTGTCGCGGCGGGAAGGGGCGAATCGCTCATGTCAGGTCCAGAAAGCCGTAAAGGGGTTATTATCGTCGCCGGGGCGCTTTTTTTAAAGCGGCGTAAAGAAAAGGAAAAGGGGGGAGAACGGGGAGTGAAGCGTGACGGCACTCGCGGTTCCGATTCGGAATATCCTTATAGTAGATAAGGTCGATAACAAAGGAGCGTGTTATGAGCATTAAGCCAATGAGTATTGCCATGGAACGTCGCAACGCCGCCACCACTGAGATAGATAAACTCTCGACGCACGACATGCTGGCGCTGATCAACAGGGAAGATAAACAGGTGACCGATGCGATTGCCGCGTGCCTGCCGGACATTACTCGTCTGGTGGATAACGCGACGGCGACCCTCAGCCGGGGCGGAAGGGTTATCCTGGCAGGCGCGGGAGCGTCGGGTCGGGCGGCGGTGCTGGCGGCAGGTGAATTCGCGCCAGACAACAAACATGCCCTGCTGGCGTTGATGGCGGGTGGAATGCAGTCGATGGTGCAAACCTCGGAGCTGGCGGCGGCAGATTACGACCGCGGCGTCAAAGACCTCGAAACCATCGCCTTTAGCAACAACGATATGCTGATTGGTCTGAGCGTGAGCGGCAAAACGCCGTGGGTGTGGGGCGTGCTGCGCCATGCGTGGTCGCTGGGGGCGCGGGTCGGGATAATCACCCAGGATGCCAGCAGCGAAGCCGCACAGCTGGCCGATATTGCGGTCGTTCCACCAACCGGCCCCGAAGTGGTGGCCGGATTCAACAACCCGAAAGCGCATCTGGCGCAGAAGCAAATTCTCACCATGCTCACCACCGGGATTGCCATTCGCAGTGGCCGGGTTTACAGCAACCTGCGCGTCGACGTCCCGGCGACCACCACGCGCTGGCAGGAGCGGCAAATCGCTATCGTGATGGAAGTGACCGATTGCCCACGGGCGCAGGCGAAAGTGGCGCTGGCCAACAGCAATAATCACTGCCGCACCGCGATCCTGAGCATTATGACCGGGCTGGACGCCTGGCGTGCCGGGGCGTTGCTCAGCGACAACAACGACAACCTGCGCCTCGCGTTAAACGACGCACAGCAGATGCATCTCAATAACGTCTGACCCTTTCCGGCGGCAGGTCGCTGCGACACGCCGCCGGACACACCTACTTTTTCCCTTCCCAGCAAAGTCGATTCCGGCCGTCGCGTTTCGCCTGGTACAGCTGCTTATCGGCGAACTCCAGCAGGGCTTCCAGCGTCATGCCGGGGTGCCATTGCGCCACGCCCAGGCTCAGCGTCACGCGCGGCGCAACCGTGGAACCTTTGTGCGGGATACGCGCCTCGGCCAGCGCGTGCTGAATACGTTTGCCGATGCTTAATGCGTTGCCTGGCCGGTCGCAGGTCGTCAGCACCACAAACTCTTCGCCACCAAAGCGGAAGGCGGCATCGGTGTCTTTGCGCAGCGATTGTTCAATGCAGCGTGAGACCCGAATCAGGCATTTATCGCCCTCAACGTGGCCATACAGATCGTTGTACTGCTTGAAAAAATCGATATCCAGCACAATCAGAAACAGTGATTTTTTACTTTGCGCAAGGGCGCGGGTGCTGCGGGTAAAATACTCGCTCATGCTGTGACGGTTATACAGCCCGGTGAGGGTATCGAAGTTGGCCAGTTTGAGTAATTTTTTGATCAGCAGATTTTTTTCATACTCGCTGCGCTGGGTGCGCTGATAGGACTCTATCAAAATATAGCGTGCCGAAAGCACCACCATCAGGATGATGGCTGCCGCAATGCTCTGCAAAAGGGTAAATTTCAACGGCGAAATAATTTCGCCCACAATAACGGTGACGATAATCGGCCCAATAAACAGGGTCAGTAGCTTGGCGGAAAGATAGAACGTAATGGTCGCCGGAAGCAGGACGATGACCAGCGCCACCATCGCCACCGTGGGCTGTAGAAAATCATTCAGCATGTGAAAGAAAATCACCGACCAGAAGGCGCTGAAAAGAAGCACAATAACGGGCAGGCATTTCTGATACAGCCCTTCGTTGATGCGATCGTGCAGCCGCCAGGTCATGAGCGCGTTGACCACCGAAAAGCCAATAATGCCATACAGCGGCACGGTGTAATTCTCAGCATCGAGCGGAATTGACTCGCCGCCAAACACCCGCAGCACCATCCACAGGCAACAAATGATATTCAGGCACAAAAACCAGATGTAACCCTTCACGCTGGCAATCGCCACTTCTCCGGTGCTGTGCTTGATATCCATGAAGTTACTCCAGATTTAATTACCGATGATGATAGTGGATTGCCCACTGTCGCTCAAATCCCCCGCCACTGTCGTTCTCGCAGTATCCGCCTTGTTGTAGGGAGGTTAGTTAATTTCCCGGCAACAAAATGTTGTATTTTTTCACATCCTGACAGGTGGAATGCAGAAGATTGTACTACTTTTACAAAAAGTAACTGGCCTTCCCTTTGCACCCGTTTGCGTTAAGCCTATTTCAACTCTTTGATTTTGCATGGATAAAACATGAACAGAATTTACCGTTTGGTCTGGAGCCACGTGGCCTCCGCATTTATCCCTGTCGCGGAATTTAGCGCAGGATATCGAGGAAAAGCGTCGCGCTCAGGGCGGCGGAAACTGTTGATCTCGGGTGTACTGGCGGCGGGGATGCTGCCCGCGATGGCCGTAGCCGATGATGTGTATTGGGCGCAGGATTACCCGACATATGCCTTCCCGACCGACCCGGGTTATAACTTCGATCAGGTGATTAACACCGGAACGGCGTACAGCATCGATCTTAACCCTGCCCCAACCAATTACCCTGCGGGTACCACGCTGAATATCCTGGGGGCTATCCCGGCGTTTCCGACCTATACCAACAACGGCGTGAGCAGCACGTCAGTTTCCGCAATTGATGCACTCCCGGCCGGGGCGGGGAATCGTATAATTACCATTAGCGCAACGGATTCGAATGGCGTCACAACGCCTATCACCACCGCGAATATTGCCAATTATACTTATTCGCCCAGCCCGGCAAATCCGCAGCAAAATCAGGAGCTGAATGTTGAGGTTCCTGGTCTGGACGGCAGCTTCGAGGTTATCAGCGTTTATGATTCTGCGTCGTTTACCTCGGCGGCTGATGTGCCGGTCGCCAATATGCAAATCCCGATCTTCGATCCCGATTCGGTCCGTATTCTGAACAATGTGGGCATAGCTTATGTCAGCGAGGGCGGCGGTACGGCCAATATCAACGTCGGGGCGGATACCACCGGCACAACGCCGATTGCTTCTGCCCAAAATACCCTCGACCTGCTGGCGAAAAATTCGACGCTGGCCTTTGTGGCGGCGGACAGCGGCAATGCGGGCGCGGCCAACTGGCAATCCGATAACTACATCCATTTCCGCCCCGCCGCGAAAATCGCCACGCAGTCCAGCCAAACCAACGTCCAAAGCACCCAATATAACTACACCCAGATCCTGCCGCAGTATCAGGAGATCGGCAATACCGGGCGGGTCATTCGGCTTGCTGACAAAGAGTTTGCTATTACCTCATCCGCAGATATTGCCGATGTGAACGACTATCTGCTGGGCGAGGGGGCTTATGCCGGTAAACCGCAGGTGCAATACTGGCTGTTGGCGGGGGCATCGGTAAACGGTAGCGATCCGATAACCTCATCCGTAGAAGCGCAAACGACCTACAACAATATTATTTCCGGTTTGCTGGGCCAGGCGGAAAGCACCACCATCAACGTAAATTATAACGTCTGGAATGATTTAGGTGCGCACACCAATAACGCCACGCTGGACACTGGCGCTCTGCGCGTGATTTATGCCACCGGGCAGAATGCCAGCGGCACGGTGACCGCAGGGGGAAGCCTGGCGGTTGATGGTGCCACGGCGGTGATGGAAGCCGATAGCGGGGCGCTTATCACCAACAACGGGGCGATTAATGCCTGGAGCAGCAGCGGGAATAGCCCGCTAACGAGTGGCATGCGAGTCAACGATGCGACGGCCATCAACAATGGGGTTATCAACGCCGGGCTGTTCCTCGAAAAAGACGGCAGCAATCAGAATGTGAATAACAGTCGCGGGGCGGCGGCCATCATTGGGGAGGGGGACAGCACCATCACCAACAATGGTCACATCAACGTGGCCATTACCGATACGGCAACCCACAACGCTTACGGAATAGCCGCCGGGAATACATCCGATGTCATTAACGCCCAAGGGGCCACCATTGCGATTGTCGGCAACGTTAACAATACCGATGGTAAAGGCGGCGCCTACGGTGTCATGACCGCTGAAGATGCCAACTTCACCAACCAGGGGGCAATGTATGTCGGCAGCACTCCGGTGACCGATAGCACCGCGCCCACGGCGGTCAATCTGGCGGGAAGTGGCAGCCTGACGGCGGCGATTGCCTCTCTGGGCGATGGCACGTTGCTCAATGATACGACCGGGACAATCACCCTACTGGAAAACACCCGCAATGCGGCGGGGATCCTGGTCAATGGCGGTGGGGCCACGGTCACCAACAACGGTGAGATTAACGTTCTCGGTAATCTGGTTAACGATTCTGCGGCTGCCAACTACGGCATGTACGTTAAAGACAATACCGGCGTTGTCACCAACAACGGGGACATTCAGGTCGATGGGGATAACAATATCGCCCTGCGCGTGCTGGCCCAGGACGCTAACGCGCAAATGACCTCCACCAGCAACAGCTCCATTATCGTCGGGTCTCAAGGCGATTTGGGGGGCACCGATGAAAACCCGTATGCCTATCGCAACTATGCCCTGTACGCCGAGGGGCTGAACGGTAATGCCGCGACGGTGCAGTTTGATTCCGCGGTACGACTGCTTGACGGCGGTGCCATCGGGGTACACGCCCGCGGTGATGCGACGATTAACATCGGCGCGCCCGCCACCTTAACCTTTGAAAACAGCGATCAGATTGGCTACTACGCCTGGGGACAGGGGGCGAGTATCAACCTCGCCAACCCGACGATTACCGATGCCGGACAGACTCAATCCATTCTGTTTGCCGTCGACAATGGCGCCACCTTCACCGGGGCAACGACTGGCGGAAACTACAATCTGACGGTTTCCGGAAACGGCTCCACCGGCGTTTTCGCCAACGGGGTCGATACGCTCAATGGCTCGGTGGCGACCAATATGACCACCGGTAACGCGCTGATTAACGTCAGCGGTGAAAATGCGGTTGGGGTAAAAGTCACCGGCGGTGCGGTGGGGACGATCAGCAACGGCGCGATAAACCTGACGGGTGATAACACCACCGCGGTACAGGTGGATGGGCGTGATTACAGTATCAATGGCGATATCGGCAGTGACGATGATGCCCTTGATACAAAAGTGACTTCCGATGCCAACATCGTCTCCGCGGCCGGGCAAAACGGTATCACCGGATACAATGTCTCGCATAAAGGGGATCTGCTGCTCAACAGCGGGGCGGACATCACCCTTGAGGGTAACACCAGCACCGGGGTGCTGCTGCACGATGGCGGGATTGCCACGGTGGGTTCAAACGTCAGCGTGGCGGGCACCGATAACATTGGGGTGGATATCCAGAACGCGGGACAGTTAACCAACAACGGCACGATTAGCGTCTCTGGTGCTCAGGGCAGCGGTAACGTTGGGGTCCGGGTACAAGGGGCAGGGGCCATCGTCAATCAGCTTGGCGAAGTCTCGGCTGAGGGTGGCCTGGCGGCGGTACAACTGACCGGGGTCGGGGCCAACCTGACCGTTAACGGTACGGGGAACCATATCAGCGCCAGCGGAGGGGCGGATGGAGTGCTCATCGACAGCACCGGCGCGTCTTCTTTTAACGCCAGCAATACCACCATCGATATCACCGACAGCGGCGCAGGGATTAATAACAATGCCAACGCCAGTAGCATCAATCTGAGCAATGTCACCATCAACGCCGACGATGGCCCGGCTATTCGAACGGCAGTCACCTTTGCCGCCGAGGGGACGGGTAACGTCCTGAACGTCAGCGGGAGCGGCGGCGGATTCGCCTTCATGCAGGCGGACGGCTCTGCCACGACCGGTGATTTAACCATCGGCACCGGCTACACCATCAATGGCAACGGCAATGGCAGCCGGGGGGTTCTCGCCCGGACCAACGGGAAAGTGACGTCAGGCACCAATATCACCATGGCGAGCGGGGCGGGTGCGGCGATAGAGGCCACCAACGCCTCGAGCCTCACCAATAACGGCATCATCACCACCAGCAGCGATACCGGCAGCACTATCCTGGCCCAAAATGCCGGGGCGTTTAGCAACACCCGCACTATTACCTCCAGCAGCACCAGCAACAGCCAGTCGCTTATCGATCTCAGCGGTGACATTGCGGCACGCACTCTCTCCAACAGCGGGACCATCACCAGCAACAGCCAGAACGCGACGGTGATTGATGCCACCGGCAGTGCCAATAACACCCTGACGAATACCGGGGTCCTGCAGGCGGCCAGCAGTACCGCAAAAGTGATCGCCCTCGGCAGTGGGAACGACAGCGTGACCTTGTCCGCGAGCGGACAGCAAACCCAGGGGGAAATCCTGATGGGCAGCGGTAGCGACCAGTTTAACTGGAGCGGCGGCAGCCTGACGGGGGGCGTGACGTTTGAAGGCGCAGACGGGCAGGACCGGGCCAGCGTCGACAATGTCGATATCGCGGATACCACGCATATTCTGAGCGAAGGCGGCAGCGGGAGCACGCTGACCTTTACCAACATCATCGGCAATATTGGTTCGCTGGCGGCAGACAATCTCAGTACCGGCACCAATATCGGCACCGGCTGGAGTACGCTGACGCTGGATGGCGCGACCACCGATATGCGGGTGGTGAACGATCTAACCCTGTCGGGTACGCCGGTCATTAATGTCAACGGCGGGGCAACATTACGCAGCGGCAACAGTGCCACCCAGGCCGGGGCTGCCACCGTGCATAACTACAATATCGCCACCGCGGGCAGTGATAGCCGGGTCTCGTTCGATGGCAACCAGACCCAGACTTACAGCGGCGTTATTTCGGGTTCAGGCGGTATGGAGCGTATTGGCGGCGGGAACACGACCCTGCTGGGCGATAACACCTACACCGGTGATACGCTGATCGGCAGCAATTCGGAACTGAGCCTCGGCAACGGCGGCACGGTGGGGAGCCTCTCGGAGCAGACCAACATCACCGATAACGGCATCCTGACGGTTAACCATTCTGATGCGGTGTCGTTGAACGGGGTGATTTCGGGCAGCGGTCGTTTCCAGCAGATGGGAACGGGCATCACGCGTCTGGGCGGGGCGAACAGTTACTCCGGCGCAACCGATGTGCAGCATGGCACGTTGCTGGTTAACGGCGTGCAGAGCGGCACTGGCCTGACGACGGTGAACAGCGGCAGCACCCTCGGCGGGTACGGTACGCTGGGTGGCGATGTGGTATTTAACGCCGGTACGACGCTGAAACCCGGTGATGACGCGCGGGGCAACGGCACGGGCATCTTAACCGTTAACGGCAATCTGACCCTGGCGGGGGATACCAACAGCCAGTTCCAGTTGGGTGAAGCCTACACCCCAGGCGGCGCACTCAACGACCTGGTGGATGTTAAGGGCAACCTGACGCTCGACGGCAACCTGAATGTGTCCCTGACCAACGGCGGTAGTTTCCTGCCGGGGGTATATCGCCTGTTCAACTACGGCGGCTCGCTGACCAATAACATCATGGATATTGCGTCGCTTCCACCGAATGACGCTGAAAACTACGGGGTTCAGACCAACATCAACCATCAGGTCAACCTGGTGCTGAACTTTGTGAATCCGACTAACCAGCTCCAGTTCTGGGACGGGGATGTGAACGGCAGTAACCACGGGGATGGGACCAGTGGTAATGGTGAAGTCGATGGCGGGTTTGGTTACTGGACGGCGTTAATCTCCGGCAGCAGTAATAACTGGACGCAGCAAGATGGCGTCGGTAATGCGCCGTGGGCCCAAGCCTCGTTTGCGGTATTCCAGGGGGCGTCGAACACCGTCCTGGTGAGTGATATCTTTGGCGATGTGCTCACCTCAGGGATGCAGTTCACCACCGACGGGTATGTTCTTAAAGCAGACCCGGATTTACCGGATTCAAAACTACGCTTTGTGGCGACCAACCCTCCGACCGTCTTTGCCCCTGACAACAGCTACGAGTCTCAGGGGGCGACCCATGCCGACAGCTATTTCGCTATTCGCGTTGGCGACGGTGCTGCCGGGGCTGACATTACCACCACGATTGACGTCGATCTGGTACAGAATGATATCGCGGACGGCAATATCCGGCTGCTGAAAACCGATCCGGGTCGTTTGATTTTGACCGGCAATAACCTGATTACCGGCGGGGTCGAAGTCTGGAACGGCACGCTGAATATCACCCAGGACACCGCGCTCGGGGCCACGACCAACTCCGTGTTGCTGAAAAATGGGGCTACCTTCCAGGCCGGAGCGGACTTAACCACCTCGCGTCTGTTCTTTGTCGATGGCACCGGCGGCGGGACCTTCGATACCTACGGCAACGTCTTCACCCCCACCGGGGTGATTGGCGGCGACGGGCCGCTGACTATCGAGGACACCTCGGCTGGAACCGGCGCAGGCCAACTGGTGCTGAATACCGCCAATACGTATCTGGGCAATACCACCGTGAAGGGCAAAAATGGCACCGGCTCGCTGGCGGTTAACGTCAACGCCACCGGGGCCTTCGGCAAGCAGGACAGCACCGTGTCGCTGAGCGATGAGGCCCAGGTCAACTTCAACAGCAGCGCTAACGCCCAGACCCACACCTTCGCGGTGAATAACTCGACCCTGGCATTCAACGACAGCGCCAGTGCCGGGCAGAGCACGATCGGTTTGACCGACGGCACCGCCCGCTTTACCGGCAGCAGCAACGCGGGCAGCGCGGCGATTAACGTCGATGCCGACTCACAACTGCTGATCTCCGGCAGCGCGGACGGTGGCACCAGCGTGACCACTAACGCCGGGCTGGTGGCGTTCTCGGGCAATGCGCAGGCAGCGAATGCGCGGATTGTTAACCAAAGCGGTGCGAACGTGGCGCTGGCTGATGCCGCCAGTAAAACGTCCATCGGGTCACTCTCCGGAGCCGGCACCGTCGATTTGGGGAATAAGACCCTGAGCGAAGGTAATCTCAACCTGAACGACACCATCAGCGGCCTGATCTCCGGGGTCGGTGGCGGGCTGGAGAAAGTCGGCACCGGCATTCTGACTCTGACCGCTGACAACACCTTTACCGGGGCGGCTGCGGTGCTGAAAGGTGCGCTGCTGATCAACGGCAATCAAGGTGCCGCCACCGGCGCGACCAGCGTGGCCAGCAATGCGACCCTCGGCGGGGAAGGTACGCTCGGCGGCAACGTCAACGTGGCGGATAACGGGCATCTGGCACCGGGGAAAGATCTCAGCAGCGTCGGCATCCTGACCATGAACAATCTGACCCTGGCAGACAATTCGCAGCTCGATTTCCAGTTCGGTAAATCCAACGTACCGGACGGGAAGGACCCGCTAAACGATCTGCTGGTGGTCAACGGCGATTTGACCCTCGACGGTCGGCTGAACATCACCGAAGCGCCGGGCGGCAAGTTTGACGTCGGGGTGTATCGCGTCATCAACTACAGCGGCAACCTGACGAACAACAGCCTGCTGTTCGGCACCGTTCCGGACGCGGCGGATCAGCTGTATATCCAGACTTCGGTGGCGAATCAGGTCAACCTGGTTAACACCAGCGGCCTGGTGCTCAACTTCTGGGACGGCACCGGCGGCGCTAACGGCAGGCTGAAAAATAACGGCAAAATCGACGGCGGCGACGGCCTCTGGCAGAACAGCGGTGGGAACGACAACTGGACCACCGATCAGACTGACCCAGGCGGCAGTATCAATGCCCCGTTCAGCGACGGCGCGTTTGCGGTATTCAGCGGTAAAAAAGGGAACGTCACCGTCGATAACAGCCTGGGTGAAGTGCTGATCAGCGGAGCACAGTTCGCCACCAACGGCTATGTGATCAACGATGGCGTGATCACCACGAATACTGCCGATACGGTGATCCGCGTCGGCGACGGCACCGCGCTCGGCAAGCTCTATACCGCCACCATCAACTCAGACATCACCGGCCGTGGCGGGATCGACAAAACCGACATTGGCACCCTGGTGCTGAACGGTAATAACAGCTATCAGGGCGGAACCACCGTCAGCGGCGGCGTATTGCAGGTCAGCGGTGACCAGAACCTTGGCGCGGCAGGCACCGGCATCACCCTGAACGGCGGCACCTTCCGCTATGGTACGGCGTTTGATACCGCCCGGGCATGGACCTTAAGCGGCGATGGCGGCACGATTGACACCAACGGCAGCAACGTCTCGTTGCTGGCGGCGGTGAGCGGCAGCGGCGGCCTGACCAAAGCGGGTGATGGCACCCTGACGCTGACTCAGGACAGCCGCTATACCGGGCTGACCACTATCCGCAACGGCACCTTGCAACTCGGCAACGGTGGCAGCACCGGCAGCGCGACCGGCAACATTCTTAACCTCGATACCCTGGTGGTGAACCGCAATAACACGGTAAACCTCGATGGAGTCATTTCGGGGACAGGGGACTTTATTCAGCGCGGCAGCGGCACCACGGTGCTGAACGGGTTGAATACCTGGCGCGGTTACACGCTGGTGGAAAACGGCACGCTGCTGGCAGGCGGTGTGTCGCGCTTCAGCGCCAACTCTTCGCACATCGTCAGCCAGAACGCTACCCTCGATACCGGGGGGCGTAACCAGACGGTGGCGAACCTGGTAAACCAGGGCACCGTCAATCTGCGCGGGGGCAATGTCGGTTCGAGCCTGACGGTCAACGGGGATTACGTCGGGATGGACGGCACGATAAAAATTGCCGCCCAGCAGAACAGCCCAGGTGTGGCGGACAAACTGGTGATCAACGGCGGGAAAGCGACCGGCACCACGCGGCTGGATATTGACGTTAGCCAGCTCGGCGAACCGACCACCGGCGACGGTATCATGGTGGTGGAGGCATTAAACGGCGCGACCACCACGGCACAAACCACCAAAGACGCCTTTAACATCGGCAGCGATAAACTGATCGCCGGGGCATGGCAGTACCAATTGTTTGCCGGGAGCGCCAGCGGCGCAGGGGAAGACTGGTTCCTGCGTGCGGGTTATAACCCGGTGGTGCCGGGCTTTAACAGCGTGGCGGCGATCACCCGTCAGGCCGATTTGTACGTGCTTGGCACCCTGCATCAGCGCGTGGGTGACGAGCAGCCGTGGCGGGCCGATGTGCCAGCGGATCAGGAGAATCGCTTCTGGGCGCGCTATCTGACCAAAACCGTCGATATTCACCTCGACGATGCCACCAGCAGCAAGAGTCATTCGCAGTACGACGGGATGCAGATGGGGGTGGATTTGTGGCAGAACGACAAATGGCGCACCGGGATCTACACCACCTTTATGGATATCGACAGCTCGGTCAGCGGCAATACCGGAATGGGCGGCGGCGCGGCGTATAACTCCACGTTCTCCACCTACGTCGGCGGCTACGCAACCTGGACCGATAGCAACGGTTTGTATGTTGATAACGTGTTGCAATATGGTTACCATTCGGTGGATTTGAAAAACCTGAGCGACGGTCAGACGTATCACCCTGATGGCAACACCGTGACTGCGTCGGTCGAAGTGGGTAAACCCTGGCAACTCGGCGACAGCAACTGGGCCTTCGAGCCGCAGGCGCAGCTGGTCTGGCAGTGGAGCGACTTTGATGATGTGACGCTCAACGACGGGGCCAATACGCATGTCGGCATTGACGCTGATAGCGCGGTGATTGGTCGTCTCGGGGCGCGTCTCACCGCAGACTACGACACCAACATTGGCAAAGTGAAACCCTATGTACGGGTGAACTATTGGCAGGAACTGACCGACGGTGATGACGCGGTGACGTACAGCAATGGTGCGAACAGTCGTGGTAAAACGACCCTTAATGCCAGCCAGGAATACAGTGCCACTGAAGCCGCCGTCGGCGCGACGTGGACCGTTACCAACGATGTGCAGGCCTATACGGAAGTGGGGCGCACCTGGGATAACGGGGGCGACACCAATGTGGATGCCAATCTGTCCGCATCGGTGGGGATGAAAATCCGTTTCTAAGGGGTCTTGAATTAGTTTTAGGCTGGTCTATGCTCAAAACAGAGCAGACCAGCCTTTTGCTTTTGTGCTCTGAATAATAACGATAAAAACCACTTTTGCGGGTAGAAATTATGAACAGGATGCGGCATGTTTTATTGGCGTGGCTTTCGCTGTTGCTGGCGTTTCCCTTATTTGCTGCCGAACCCCGGCAGCAGCCTACCGATCAGGAACGGGCCCGAACGGTCTATATATTTCATAAACCTATTGTCATGTTGCAGGCCACGTTTGGCCTGAGCACCCCGGAAGAGCGCGTCCTGCGCATCCGCAATACCCTGCGGGCGTTCACTCACGATGACGTCAGCCAACCGCTGACCGTCGAACCGATTACCCGCTATAACCAGCCCGCGCGTCTGTTCCTGATGAACGGCAAACCGATTATGCTGCTGAGCCAGGCGGATCTTGATGAAGGCGATGATTTAACCCTCGATCAGGCCGCTCAGCGGGTGTTGGCGCGCATGGAAGTGCAGCGCACCGCCTTAAAGGATCAGTACAACTCCCGCTATCTGGCGCTGGCGGCGTTGAAATCGGCGCTGGGCCTCGCGGTACTGATGCTGTTTTGCTATGGCGCGTACCGCACCTGGCTGTGGGTGCGACGCTATAACCGCCTGATGCTGCTGGAAAAGCGTGGCATTATTCCCTACAGCTGGCGGCGATTTTTAGGCGCCATCGAATCAAAACTGTACGGGCTGCTGATGATCCTGCTGTCGCTGATGGCGGTGTACCTGTGGCTGGGCTGGATATTTAGCCTGTTTCCGTGGACCCGGGTGTGGGGCGAATCGCTCGGGAACTGGACCTGGCGGGTGCTGCAAAAAATCGCGCTGTCGATAGCCTCGGCGATGCCCGGTTTGCTTATCGTTTTGATAATCTTCCTGATTACTTCGTTTATTATTAAATTATTGAAGGTTTTACTTAACCAGGTAGCGGCGGGTAAAGTGCAACTCCCTGGTTTACATCCGGAAACGGTTGGCGCAACGCGCAAGCTGATTTCGGTCATGGTCTGGTTGTTTGCCCTCTCTGCTGCCTATCCCTTCCTGCCTGGCGCAAACTCGCTGGCGTTCAAGGGCATTAGCGTTTTCTTCGGTCTGATGCTGACGCTCGGCTCGGCGGGCTTAATGAACCATGCCATGAGCGGGCTGGTGCTTATCTACTCCCGCGCATTACGCAAAGGTGACGTTATCCGTATTGCAGACAACGAAGGCCAGGTCAGTGAGATTGGGATGCTGGCCACCAAAATCATTACCCGTGAAAACTATGTCGTGACGGTGCCCAATGCGGTGGTGGTCAGCGGCAAAATTACCAACCTCAGTGCGCAAAATCCTGACGGCGGGGTGAACCTCACCACCGGCGTGACCATCGGCTATGACACGCCGTGGCGGCAGGTCCACGCGATGCTGGAGCTGGCGGCCCGTCGCGCCGAGGGCATCGATCACGCCCATGCGCCGCTGGTGCGTCAACTGAGCCTGATGGACTGGTATATCTCCTACGAATTGCAGGTCAGACTGCTGCCGGGCACCTCGCTGGCGGTGGCGCGTAATGCGCTGCACAGTAACATTCAGGACGTGTTCAACGAATTTGGCGTGCAGATAATGTCGCCAAACTTTGTCCTGCAACCGGATACGGCGGTGGGCGTGGCGAAAGAAAACTGGTACGCCGCACCTGCCACGCCGCCCGGCGGATCGCAGACATGAGGTTGAGAGACATTGCGGGCGTGCTGCTGTTATGCAGCGGGCAGAGCATGGCCGCCAGCCTGTTCGACGCCCAGGACGACATGTTCGATATGAGCGAGTATCTGCGCGATAACCGCTACGGATTTCTACCGATTCCGGTGGTGATTACCGAACCGGCGATAGGGTATGGCGGCGGGCTGTTTGGCCTGTTCTTGCACGGCAAAGGAACGATGGACGGGGACCGTTTTATTCCGCCCAATCTGTCGGCCTTCGGCGGGGGAGCCACCGAAAACGGCAGCTGGTTTGCCGGAGGCGGGCATCGACATACCTGGAATAACGATCACATTCGCTACCTGGTCGGCGTCGGCTATGCCGACGTCAACCTCGATATTTACAGCGGGGATGTGCTGGGGTTTGGTAAGAATAAGGCAATTAACACCCATACCAAAGGCTACGGCGGCCTGCAAAAACTGCAGTTCCGCGTCGGCGATTCCCCGGTCTTTCTGGGTGTATCGCAGTTCTATGCCCGCACGGAAATTTCGGCTGACAATAAGCTGATTAACGCTGCCTGGCAGCGTATTTTTGGCAGCGAGAGCACCTCGTCAGCGGTCGGGCTGCTGGCGGAATATGACACCACGGATAATTTTTTCTATCCTCGCAAAGGGTTGTCATTAAGCGCTGAATACCGGTTTTACAGTTCGTTTTTGGGCGGCGATTACCGCTATAACCAACTCACGGTCGACGGAAAATATTACTTGCCGCTGACCCGCACCCTGACGCTAGGGCTGGCGGGCAACTATCAGGCGCTGACCAATAGCGACAGCCATTTGCCACCGATGACGCGCCCGGATATCAATCTGCGCGGCATTTCGCGTTATCGCTATCAGGGTGATTACGTCGGCACGGTACAAACGCAGTTGGCGTGGCAGGTGACGCCGCGCTGGATCCTGCAAGGTTTTGTCGGCGCGGGAAGCGCTGCCAATGAAAATGATGAGTTATTCCGCTCCAGTGAAGTCGCCTGGGGTTCCGGATTTCGCTATCTGATAGCCCGACAATACGGGCTGTATACCGGCGTCGATGTGGCCTTTAGCGAAGGTGAACAGGCGGTCTATTTTAATGTCGGCTCCGGGCTTTAATTGGGGCAATGCGCAAATGAGAATACGATGATGAGATGGAGTCAAACTCTGGTCCCGCTGCTGCTAATTTCTGGGGCAGCCTGCGGGGCGGGGACTACAGCGGCGGGGACGACAAGCACCCTTAACCCGGAGGACACGTCCTCCAGCGACAGTATGTTCCCGATCTGGGGCGATGAAGCCCGGGCGCGTGGTTATTCTATTCCGCTGCCGTTTGGGGTGAACGTCAGCTACATGAACATGCGTCAAAACATTAACGTCGAAAGCATCTCCCTGACCGGGCTACAGGTTGGCGGTATGCCAATCCCGGATGACATGTTCAACATCGGCGTGGGCGATACCCGCCAGCGCAGCAAAACCGAAAACCTGCGCCTCGATATGTGGGTATTTCCATTCCTCAACGTCTACGGCATTCTCGGCCACACCAAAGGCTCGTCGGTGTCGAATATTTCGGTGGATGCCGACCCGTCAAAATACGATGCCGGGACGATTTTCCACCCTAACCCTGACCATATTATCGCCCAGGCGGTACACGCGGGCTATGAAAGCGGGGCGCTGCAAGACCTCGACTTTAAGCTGAATTTTGAAGGCACCACCTACGGGGCCGGGGTCACGCTGGCGGGTGGATACGGGAACTGGTTTACCATTCTCGACACCAACTACACCCAGACCAGTTTTGATATTCTTGACGGTAAAATCTCGGCCCTGGTGGTGTCACCGCGCGTCGGTTACCGCTTTGAAATGCCAGGCATTGCCGGGCCGTCGCACCTCAGCCTGTGGGTGGGCACCATGTATCAGGACGTGCAGCAGGAATTTAAGGGCAATCTCTCTGATTTGAACCTACCGTCGGCGCTGGACAGCGTAGTGGAGGACGGGCGCTTTGACGTGAAACAGCACCTGACTTCGCCGTGGAACATGCTGGTGGGCGCGCAGTACGAAATCACGCAGAACTTCAACGTGCTGACAGAAATCGGTTTTAACGAGCGCAACAGTTTCTTTATCGCGGGTGAATACCGATTCTGATGAACAAATGGGGTGCAGTGCTGGCAGGGCTGGTGAGCGCAGGGATTGCGACACCCGCCGTGGCAGAAATCAGTCAGCAATCGATCGACGATTTTCTGGGAAAGCTCGGGGCCGATAACCAGTACGATCCCAGCAAAGGTATCGACTGGAGCGTGCTGCCGGGGCCGTTTTATACGCCGGAGCTTAAGCTCGGGCTCGGCACGGCGGTGGCGGGTATTTATCGCGTCGATCCTAACGATAAAACGACCCAGAACTCATCCATTTCCTTTACCGGGTTTGTCAGTACTAGCGGCGCGCTCGGCGTTGGGCTACATAATTACACCTTCTTTACCGACGATCGCTGGCGTCTGTTTGTCGATGGCGCGGTCGCCAAAGTGCCGACCGAATTCTGGGGCGTGGGATACGATGCCGCCCAGGGCGACTCGCAAAAATACAACGATAACTCGGTGCAGTTGCATCCGCAGTTGATGCGCCAAATCGTCAACAATTTGTACCTCGGCGTCGGCTGGGATTTCTCGGCGATGAATGCCAACGTCAAAAACAGCAAGCCGGGCGATAAGTTCTCGCGGTATACGGACAGCACCAATCCGCTCAGTTCCGGGGCCACCGTTAGCCTGAGCTACGATTCGCGCGACGTCATCACCCAGCCGCATCACGGGCAATTTATTAGTGTGGAATACAGCTATTTCGACCCGTCCCTGGGCTCGGATACCCATTTCACCGCCACAAAGATGCAATACAACTATTATCTCCCGCTGGATGACAAACGCGTGGTGGCGTTTGACCTGTGGGGGCGCTTTACCCACGGGGACGTGCCGTGGGACCGGCTGTCAGAAGCCGGGGATGACAACCGTCTGCGCGGCTATTATCAAGGGCGCTATCGCGATAACGACGTGGTCAGCGGCCAGGTGGAGTATCGCGAAAAGCTGAACTGGCGACACGGCTACGTGCTGTGGGCGGGCGTGGGCGCGCTCGGCAGTTCGCCGTCAAATTTGGGCGATAACCCGCTGCTGCCGACGGTAGGCGTGGGCTACCGTTTTGAAGTGAAGCCGGATATGAACATCCGGCTGGATTTGGGCTTTGGCCGGGACAGTGCCGGTTTCTATTTTCAGGTTGCGGAGGCGTATTGATGCGGGGTTGGCTGTTAAGTCTGTTACTGGTGACCAGCGTGGTAGGGGCGAGCGATTCGCTGCTGCCGGTGGAGCAGGCCCGACGCGTGTCGCCAGTGGTCGGGCACCTGGTGGCACCAGAATCTCTGCGCCCCTGCTGCGCCTTTGGCTATGACCTGAACGTGCGCGCGATTGGCGTGCCGATCCCGGTGTATCAGATTGGCAACGTGCTGACGCTCGATACCCTCGGGCATCATCATTACAACGACAGTGCGCTGGCGGCGGTCAAAGATTTAGTGGGCTTGAGCGATGAGAAAAGCGGGCTGATTTACACCCATCGCGGCGGTTTTATCGATATTGCTCACGTGCGCGATACTGCCGATAACACTTTCTATTTGTTCTCGAAAATTTATCCGAAGCTCGGCCAGCGGTGGCGTTTTTTCTACAGTGAGGAACTGGGTGTTCGCCGCATTCAGCTCAACGCCTTTACGCCTCCGGCCTCGATGCCGCAGCGCTATACGCTGGCGGCGTGGCTGGCGGGGAAAATCGCCTTTGAGCTGGCGCAATGGCACGAGATTGCCCAGTGGTACGGCTTCCAGTCGGTGCCTGGCTTCTCCGAGGAGATCTCCGCGTTTTCCCCGGAAGATCTCTACTCCAATCTGCTGGGTGCCCGGCTTGCCATTAACGTCATCCTGCAAGGCGATGCCGGCTCGGTGGATGCTTATAACAAGGCGATGGACAGCCAAATCCATCAGGCGCTGGTCGGTTTAGGCGTGGTGACGCGTGAGGAAACTGAGCAGAAATTCCGCGAAGTGGACGGCGACTGGTGGAACAGCAAACGCCGGGTGCCGGACAAATTCCTGGTCCTGAAACGCAACTATAATCTCAGCGATAACCGCCTGCCGACGGCAGTTCCCTTCGAGAAAGTACCCCCGTTTGAATTGCACATGCCTGCGATGATGGCCGGTTTTACCCTCTCAACGCTCGGAGAATTGAAAATCTACAAAGGCCACGATATGGAGCGCCTGCCGTCGCCAGACGGGCACTATGCGCCGATACAGTTCCAGCATCTGGCGAACAAGGCCCAGGAAGCCGACAGGACTCAACTGGATCGGATGCAGAAGTAAGCTTGGTATTTATTAATAAACCGATTGGGTGCTGAAGAGGTAAGTACCACTTGCTATCCTCTTGCCCCTTCAAAAAAGGCTGGTGGCAAATGAAAAAAATCGCTCTCTTATGCTCTGGGTTGCTTTGCACCTCACTGGCTCACGCCAGTGCGCTCTATTTCTATGAAATTGGTACCGAAGATACCGCCCTGGCCGGGGCCGGGCAGGCCGCGCGTGCGCAGGATGCGTCGACTATCGCAACCAACCCGGCGGGGATGACCCGTTTGCCGGACCATATGTTTACCGGCGGCTTACAGGCGCTGGGTGGCAATATCGATTATCAGCTTGATAATGGCAGGCAAAGCCCGGGCAATATTCTCGACGTAATGCCCAACGGCAATGCGTTCTACAGCCAGAAATTGACCGATAATTTATATGCCGGGATCGGCATGTACGGCAACTTTGGTCTGGGGATTGATTACGGCGATTGGGCGGGTGATGGCCTGATCAAAAAGAGCTCAATGATGGCGCTGACCATCAGCCCGTCGCTTGCCTATAAGCTGAGCGACAAGGTGTCGATTGGCGCATCGGTTAACGCCAACTACGGTTTCCTTAGCCTGACCCGCGACGTGAACGGGGACGATAAAAAGCAGAAGGACCATGACTGGGCAGCCAGTTATCGTCTGGGCCTGTTGATGCAGCTTACCGACCAGACCCGCGCCGGGATAACCTGGAACAGCAAAACCGATTACGATTTTGATGTCGACGGCAAAGCGCGTCTGCCGCAGGGTAACTTTGAACTGCCGCTGACCGCACAGGTTCGCGCCCCGCAGCAAATCATGCTGAGCGTGGTACACGACATTAATAAACAGTGGTCGGTGATGGGGGATCTTGGCTGGCAGGACTGGAGCCAGTTTGGTGCGCCGCAGATTACCGTCGAAGGCCGCGAGGTTAATAAAAATAGCCGCCTGAAAGACACCTGGCACACCGCGCTCGGCGTGCAGTATCGTCCGACGGAAGAATGGCGTCTGAACGCGGGCGTGGCGTTTGACAGCACGCCGTACCACAGCCAGGGCGATATGTCCCTCAGTATGCCGACCGGTGATGAATGGCGTTTTGGCACCGGGGCGCAATACCAGATTACCCCAGCCAGCAATATTGGTTTTGCGATGGAGTATCTGCATATGCAGTCGGGTAAAGTCGCCTCACCGGACGTGTTCTCCGGTCATATCGACAATCCGTATTTCTGGTTCGCGAGCGTTAACTACAGCTACCAGTTCTGATGTTCACCGCCCGGCGGCGCTTCGCTTGCCGGGCCACCTCTTCACCTGCATCTTCACCTGCATAAATAATGTTGAACTAACAAAGATAATGCGTATAGTTCTCATTTTCGTTTTTATTTAAATTTGCAGGGAACTTTTCATGAAACAGCAATTCACCGCGATGGCGCTGGCTTTCGCGCTTGCGGGATGTGCTTCGCAGAGCACGCCCGTTGCCCCGACCCCACCGCAAGTTGCCGCCCCGACGGCAGCAGACACTCTGACAAAACGTGACCTGGCCGATGGCCTGTACGAAATGGCGTTAAGCCCGAAAGGCGATGCGCTGTATGTCGCCAGCGCCGAAGGGTTTAAAGATGTGCAGGGCGGGGTGGTGTACAAACTCGACCCGCAGACGCTGAAAACGATCGGCCTCAGCCATACCGATTTGAAAAACTTTGGCATGGCGCTCTCTGACGACGGTCAGACGGTGTATGTCACCCATTCGCTGGACGGCGGCATCAGCGCGCTCAATACCGCTGACGGTAAAGTGAAAGCGCGTCTGCTGTTCCCGGAGCGCAATGAAAAAGGCCTGCCGTTCGGGGCGCGCCAAATCCTGCTGCACAACGATACCCTGTACGTCGGCGCTGTGGCTGACCCGGCGGTGATTTGGGTGGTCGATGCCAACACGCTGAAGCTGAAAACGCGCATTAAAAACACCGGAAAATGGATGGCCGGCCTGCACTATTCCAGCGAAACCGGACGCATATATGCTGCCAACGGCGGCGGCGAGATCCTGGTGATCAACCCGCGTACTCATCGCATCGAACAGCGCTGGAAACCGCTTGGCGACAAACCTGCACTGCTGCTGAATATCGCGGAAGACCGTGACACTGGCCGTCTGTTTGTGACCGATAACTCAAAAGCCAAAACCACTCTGGTGCTGGATATTCGCAGCGGCAAGGTGATTAAGCAGCTTGATATCGGCGATTCCCTCGGCGTGGTGTACAACGCCAAACGCCATGAGATCTACGTCTCGCAGCGTGAGTCTGGCAAGGTGCTGAGCCTTGATGCCACCACCTATGCGGTGAAAAAGAGCTGGAGCGTGAAGCCTAATCCGAACAGCCTGCTGCTGTCGGCCGACGGTCAGACGCTGTTTGTCACCGTCAAGCAGCCGTTCAATAAAGACCACTCCACCACTGGGCCCGACAGCGTCGTGCGCATTGCATTGAATCACTAAATAAAAAACACATCATGCAAAACTCGAACACAATTGCGTTTCGTAAGACGCTTGTCGCATTAGCGATCGGCGCTGTATCTCACTCCGCGGTAGCGGCTGAGCCGTCAACAAAAGCCGAAGAAACCATGGTGGTGCAGGCCACCGAAGGCAGCGATTTCAAGCCCGGCGGCGATCAACTGGTGCCCGCGTTTCTCGACGGACAAATTGCCCACGGCGGGCGAATGGGGATGCTCGGCGAACAGAATGCCATGGACGTGCCGTTCAACGTGATCGGCTATACCTCGAAGCTGGTGAAAGATCAGCAGGCCAAAACCATCGCCGATGTGGTCAGGAACGATGCCAGCGTGCAGGCGGTGCAGGGCTACGGTAACTTTGCTGAAACCTATAAAATCCGCGGTTTCCAGCTCGACGGCGACGACATGACGATGGGCGGCCTGCCGGGCGTGGTGCCGCGTCAGGTGGTGGATACCCAGATGCTTGAGCGCGTGGAAATCTTCAAAGGCGCGAATGGCCTGATGAACGGCGCGGCCAGTAGCGGCGTGGGGGGGATGATTAACCTCGAACCGAAACGGGCGGAAGACACACCTACCGCGAGCGTTGGCGTCGATTACACCTCGGATTCGCAGGTCGGCGGTACCCTTGATTTAGGCCGTCGCTTCGGGGACAACAACCAGTTTGGTGCCCGTGTGAACCTGGTCGACAGGGAAGGGGAAACCGCGGTTGATGGCGATAAACGCCGTACCACGATGGCCTCGTTAGGTCTCGATTATCGCGGGGATCGTCTGCGCACCTCGCTGGATTTGGGCTATCAGAAGAAAACCTTCCACGGCGGGGAGATGGGAGTCAACATCAGCGGCGTGGATTTCATTCCTGACGTGCCGGACACCCGCGAAAACTACAGTCAGACCTGGGGCTACAGCAATATCGAAAGCGAATTCGGGATGGCCAAAGCCGAGTATGACCTGACCAGCAACTGGACAACCTACGCCGCGTTTGGCGGTCAGCACTCGCATGAGATAGGCACCTATACCGCGCCGAAGCTGATTAATGAAGCGGGCGATGCCACCGTAGGAGGGCTGGATACCAACCGAATTATTGATGCCTGGAGTGGGATGGGCGGCCTGCGCGGCAACTTCAACACCGGGCCAATTTCCCACCGGGTGAACGTCGGCTACGCGGCACAGATACGTACAGATGCCACCGCCTGGCGGATGTCGGCCAACAATCCAACCACCAACATCTATGACAATAACGGCGTGGCGAAGCCGGATAACGCCTGGTTCGGCGGCGATTATCATGACCCGCTGACCACCTCGCGCAGCCGTACGCAGGGCTGGCTGTTGAGCGATACCCTCGGCTTCTTCGACGACCAGGTATTGCTCACCGCCGCGGCGCGTCATCAGAAAGTGGTGGTGCGCAACTACAGCAACGCCACCGGGCATGAAGACACCTCTTCGCGCTATACCGAAAGCCGCTGGACGCCAACCTACGGCATCGTCTACAAGCCGTGGAAAGAGATTTCGCTGTACGCCAACCATACCGAAGCGCTGCAGCCGGGCGATAACGCCCCGACCGGTGCGGTGAACTACGGCCAAAGCATGGGCATTCTGCACTCGAAGCAGAACGAAGTGGGCGTGAAGATGGACTACCAGCGGGTGGGCGGTTCCTTAGCGCTGTTCGAAATCAAAAAGCCTTCCGCGTTGCTGAACAGCAGCAACGTCTATGTGCTGGACGGCGAACAGCGGAACCGTGGCATCGAGCTGAACGTGTTCGGGGAGCCGATGCTCGGCCTGCGCCTGAACGGTAGCACCACCTGGCTGGATCCGGAGATGACCAAAACCGCAGGCGGCGCCAACGACGGTAACGATGCGATTGGCGTCTCTCGCTTCTATATGGTGCTCGGCGGTGAATACGACATCAAACCGGTTGACGGCCTGACCGCCACCGCCAAAGTGAATCACACCGGTTCACAGTACGCTGACGCGGCCAACAGCAAGAAACTCGATAGCTACACCACGCTCGACCTCGGCGTGCGTTACCGGATGCGCGTCAACGCTGACCAGAACGACATGGTCTGGCGCGTCGGCGTGGATAACGTGACCAACGAGAAATACTGGTCCGGGGTGGAGAGCTACGGGACCTACATCTTCCAGGGGGAACCGCGCACCGTGAAGGTGTCGATGAGCTACGACTTCTAAGCGTGACTGACGTTCCGGCGGGGCCACTCGCCGGGACGACACTTGCGACACGTCGGTTGAAGTGTTACAAGGTGCCCCTTCTTTAAACGCTACAGGGGAAAGACGTGAAAAACGCGTCATCGGCATCCGATCATTTGCCAACGGATGCGGCGTCGGAGACTCAACCGACCCTTCACCGCGGCCTGCAAAACCGCCATATCCAGTTAATCGCTCTCGGCGGTGCTATCGGCACCGGTCTGTTTCTCGGCATTGGGCCCGCTATTCAAATGGCTGGACCTGCGGTGGTGCTGGGCTATGCCATCGCCGGGATTATCGCCTTTCTGATCATGCGCCAGCTCGGTGAAATGGTCGTCGAAGAACCCGTCTCCGGTTCCTTTGCCCACTTTGCCTATAAATACTGGGGGCCGTTCGCAGGCTTTCTTTCCGGCTGGAACTACTGGGTGATGTTCGTGCTGGTGGGGATGGCCGAGCTGACCGCCGCCGGGATTTATATGCAGTACTGGCTGCCGGACGTGCCGACCTGGGTCTGGGCCGCCGCTTTCTTTGTCATCATTAACGCCGTCAATCTGGTTAACGTGCGCCTGTATGGCGAAACCGAGTTCTGGTTTGCGCTGATCAAAGTGCTGGCGATTTTAGGCATGATTGGCTTTGGGCTGTGGATGCTGTTTACCGGTCACGGCGGCGAGCATGCGGGCTTTGAGAACCTGTGGCAACACGGCGGCTTCTTTGCCACCGGCTGGCATGGCCTGGTGCTGTCGCTGGCGGTGATCATGTTCTCCTTCGGCGGTCTGGAGCTGATTGGTATCACTGCCGCAGAAGCGCGCGATCCGGAAACCAGCATCCCGAAAGCGGTAAATCAGGTGGTGTATCGTATTCTGCTGTTCTATATCGGGTCGCTGATCGTACTGCTGGCGCTGTATCCGTGGATTAACGTTAAATCGGACAGCAGCCCGTTCGTGATGATTTTCCATAACCTGGACAGCAACCTGGTGGCGTCGGCGCTGAACTTCGTCATCCTGGTCGCCTCGTTGTCGGTGTACAACAGCGGCGTCTATTCCAATAGCCGGATGCTGTTTGGTCTGTCGGTACAGGGCAACGCGCCGAAATTCCTCACCCGCATCAACCGTCGCGGGGTGCCGGTCAATTCGCTGATCCTCTCCGGGGCCATCACTTCACTGGTGGTACTGGTGAACTACCTGCTGCCGCATGAAGCCTTCGGCCTGCTGATGGCGCTGGTGGTGGCGACGCTGCTGCTGAACTGGGTGATGATTTGCCTCGCGCATCTGAAATTCCGGGCGGCGCAGCGGCGTATTGGCCGGGAGCCGAAATTCCGCGCGCTGTGGGCACCGGTCAGCAACTATATTTGTATCGCGTTTCTGCTGATGATCCTCGGCCTGATGCTGACCATGGACGGCATGCGCCTGTCGGCAATTCTGTTGCCGGTGTGGGTGGTGTTCTTGTTTGTCGTGTTTAAGACGCTGAGAAAACGAGCCTGATTGATGGCCCGGCGGCGCTTGCGCCTGCCGGGCCTACGGTGCGGTTTTTACTGTGCGACGCGTGCCGCGGAAAGCGTGCGAATATCGTTCCCGGTTGGCGCCTGATGAATGCGTAAACCAAACTCATCCACTACTGCATAAATATGGTCGAATATATCGGCCTGAATCCCTTCATATTCTGCCCACACCACGGTGTTGGTGAAGGCATATATTTCCAGCGGCAAACCGTTAGCGTCGGGCGCTAATTGGCGCACCATCAGGGTCATATCGTTACGGATCTGTGGATGATTTCGCAGATATTCATTCAGGTACACGCGGAAGGTGCCGACGTTGGTCATTTTACGTCGGTTGAGGATCGACTCATCACCGCCTTGCTGCGCATTCCACTGGCTAATTTCTTCGTGACGGCTGTCCATATAAGGTTTTAGCAATTTGGCCTGAATCAGGCGTTGCTGCTCCTGCTCATCAAGGAAATGGATGCTGGTGGTGTCGATATTAATGCTGCGCTTGATACGACGCCCGCCGGAGGCCGACATTCCGCTCCAGTTTTTGAACGAATCTGACACCAGCGACCAGGTCGGAATGGTGGTGATGGTGTTATCCCAGTTACGCACCTTCACGGTGGTCAGGCCGATATCGGTCACCGCGCCGTCCGCGCCGTATTTTGGCATTTCCAGCCAGTCGCCGAGGCGCAGCATATCGTTGGCAGAGAGTTGGATCCCGGCGACCAACCCCAGAATCGGGTCTTTAAACACCAGCATCAAGACCGCCGCCATCGCGCCCAGACCGCTGATGAGGATCGCCGGAGACTGTCCCAGCAACAGCGAAATAATCAGAATACCGACCAGAATGGCGCTCACCAGCTTCACGCCCTGGAAGATGCCCTTCAGCGGCAGCTGTGAGGAGAAGGTGAATTTCTGCGACAGGTTCAGCAGCACGTCGAGCAGCGAGAAGAACGCCAGCAGCGAATAGAGCATCACCCACAGTTGGGCACAGTTAATCAGTATGGTGGACGCGTCGCTGCCTTTTTGCAGCCACAGCGCGGCCTGTACCTGCACCACAATCCCCTGAATAGTGAATGCCACCCGATGAAATAATTTATTCTGGGTGATCACCTGTAGCCAGAAATGCTGGCTGGCCTGGGCGCGCTTTTCAAACGCGCGCAGCACCAGCCGATGCAATATCACGTGCAGAATAATGGCGCTCAGAAAAATAATGGCGAAAATAATAATCAACGTTGTGGTGTGATTGATTTCAAGGCCCCACTGTCTGAGGGCTAATATAATTTCCTGCATAACATCTCCTCTTTATCAGCGCTCATGATGACCGCTGATGGATTCAGATGCAAATTAGCAGGGATCTTTACGACGGCATTGGGCAGCGACCTAAATGCCGCCGATAGCTCAGCACCGTCGCTGCGAGGATCAGCATCAGGATAACCTCAAGCCCGAGAAAACCGACGATTGCTGCGGTGTAATCCCCCTGCGAGGCCAGAGCCAGAAACACGCTACCCAACACCGCAGGCCCCAGCCCCAGCGTTGATTGTTGCAAGGTGCTGAGAATGGCGCTGCCTGCTCCTGCATCCCGGGCGTCAATATCGCGCATCCCAATCCGGTAGAAGCTGTTCACGATCAGCGCCTGACCGTAGCCGACCAGCGCGGTGGCCGGGGCCAGGGTTAGCGCATGAGTGTGCATCCCGAAGTACCAGAAGGTCAGCATCAACAACAGCAGGCCGCTGATTTGCACCGTCAGGCCAATCAGCAGGATGCGGCCCATGCTGTAGCGGGCGATCAGTTTCGGGGCGTACAGCGCCGAGACAAAATAGGCGATGCCGAGCGCGATAAAGCTGTTACCCGACTGCCAGGGCGCCATGCCGAGCCCCGACTGCATGGTCAGCGCCATGCAGAACATAAAGCCAGACCAGGCGCTAAAGAACAGCAGGGCTATCAGGAGACCGAAGCGAATACTCGGCAGCTTTAACAGCCGCGGCGGCAGCAACGGCGTTTGTCCGCGCCGCTCTTTCGCCCGTGCGCTGGCCCGCATCAGCCATGCCAGCGGGATAATCGCCAGCAGCATCAGTTTCAGCGCCCACGGCCAGTGCAGCTCCATACCCAATGCCATCGGGAACAGCAGGCAGCAGAGGATCGCCGCCAGATAAAACGTGCCCGGCCAGTCAATGCCGGACGGAGTGTCGCTCCGGGTTTCTGGCACGTAGCGATGGCTAAAGGCCAGTACCAGCAGGCAGATAGGCACGTTGATGAAAAAAGCGTTGCGCCAGCCGAGTCCGGCGAAATCCGCCGACACCAGCCAGCCGCCGCCCATCTGCCCGACGATAAAGGCAATCCCGCCGATCCCGCCGTACAAACTGATTGCCCGGGCGTGGGCGGTGCCTTTGAGGGTCACATGCAGGGTGGCGAGAATTTGCGGGACGATCAGCGCCGCACCTGCGCCCTGCAAGGTTCGCGCGGCCAGCAGGGCGTGAATCGAGTTCGCCATGCCACACAGCAATGACGCCACGCCAAACAGCGCCACGCCATACATAAACAGTCGCCGACGACCGTGATTATCGCCAAGCTTACTGCCCATCGCCAGACACACGGCAAAGGCCACACCGTACAGGGCGACAATCAGTTCCAGCTGCGTCGGGCTGGTGTGCAACGAGCGGGTGATGGAATCCAGCGCTACGTTAGTAATGGAGGTATCTATCAGCGGCAGCATCTGCCCGGTTAGGAGCAGCAGCAGCCCGGCACGACCGGGTGAAACAGCAGACGAATTCATGGGGTTCTCCATTGCGTCATTCAGGGATCGGACGTAGCATCGCTGAATGAATAACCGGGTACCAGTTCCTGCTTATACTGGTACTGGCACTACCCTGCTGGAGGTGACATGTCACTCATCGCACCGCTTGAGGCCGTTCCGACGCGCCATGATGATAACCGCAAACAGCTCGGCGCTTTCCTGCGTGCGCGTCGGGAAAGCCTTGATCCGCAGCGGCTGGGCCTCCCGCGCAGCGGCAGACGGCGCACGCCGGGCCTGAGGCGCGAAGAAGTAGCGATGCTGGCCGACGTGGGGGTGACCTGGTATACGTGGCTGGAGCAGGGCAGGGAGGTCAATCCCTCGGCGCTGGTGATGCAGGCGGTGGCGCAGGCGTTACAGTGCAGCCCGCTGGAAACCCGGCACCTGTTTGTGCTCGCCGGGCTGCCACCGCTGGAGTCGTTGCAGGTCCCGCAGTGCGAGGGCATCAGCCCCGGCACCCGTCGGTTGCTCGACAGCCTGATGCCGCAGCCCGCCAGCATCCAGAAACCCAGTTTTGATATCGTGGCGTGGAATGACAGCTTTTGCCGCCTGATGGACGTCGATTTCGCGGCGATGGCCGAAGAAGACCGGAACTGCATTTATCTCTATCTGACCAATGAAAACTGGCGCAGCCGCCTGGCGAATCCGGACGTGCTGCCAACGTTCGTGGCCTATTTCCGTGCGGCGATGGCCGATCATCGCGGGGAAGCCGAGTGGGAAAATAAGCTGGCGCGTTTCTTTGCCGCCTCGGCGGAGTTCGAAGCCCTGTGGCATCAGCGCTACGATGTACGCGGGGTCGAGAATCAGATCAAGATGTTTAACCATCCTGTGCTTGGGGCGTTCAGTCTCCAGCAGATGTACTGGTATTCCGCACCGCGCAACGGCTCGCGCCTGCTGGTGTATTTACCCGTCGATGAGGCCGGGGAACACGCGCTGGAATGGCTCGATAAGCAGCGCTAACCCGTCCGGCTATCAAGCAAAGAGATGAATGTTACCCGGTCATCGTCCGATCACCGGGTAAATCCCTTAAATCTAAATCTCGGTCATGGTGGTGCTTTGTGGCAGACGCGATTTCGGCAACGCTGCGTTGAAATCTTCCACGCTGTGACGACCGACAGCCACCACCACCACGCTGGTGAACCCTTTCTCGGTGAGACCGAACTCCTGGTCCATCACCCCTGCGTCAAATCCTTCGATAGGCACGGCATCGAGGCCCATAGCGGCGACGCCGAGCAGGAAGTTACCCACGTTCAGGTACACCTGTTTCTGCATCCAGTGGGCGTCATCTTTCAGCTCTTTACGGTGCAGATCGGCAAAGAAGGTTCGGCCCTTGTGGTTGCCCGCTTTCGCTTCAGGCGTGGCAAAACGGCCATCGGCGTCTTCCTGAACGACCACTTTTTCCAGCCAGGCATCGTCCATCGCCGTTTTAGCGCAGAACACCACCACGTGGGACGCATCGAGCATTTTGCGTTCGTTGAACACGAAGCCACCGGCAGCCGATTTCGCGACCCGCGCTTTGCCTTCTTCGGTGCTGGCTACGATGAAGTGCCACGGCTGGGAGTTGGTGCTGGAAGGGCTGAACTGCAGCAGGGTTTTCAGGTTTTCAGCCTGCTCAGCGCTCAGCTTCGCGCTGGCATCAAAAGCTTTGGTTGAATGACGTTTTAAAGCAACAGAAATGATGTCCATGGTAACTCCCCTTTAAGGATTACAGCCCCTTAGGGCCGGTTCGATGGGAGCAGAGTACAGGGAGAGGAGACAATTGATAAGGGGGTAAATGCGATAACACTTGTCGTTTTCGCCAGAAAATCACCCCGGGCGTAAGCGCTTTTGGTCGCGTTTGGGCAGATTATCGACCACCTTGTGCCAGGAGTCGGTAATTAAATCTTCAACCAGGTCCGGGCTGATGTCATCCCCGCCGTAGACCGTTATCCAGTGCTTTTTGTTCATGTGATAACCCGGCTCGATGCTTTTATAGATTTCCCGGTGCAGCAGGGCTTTTTGCGGGTCGGCTTTGAGATTGATAAGCGGTTTGCCGCGCAGAGTGGTGGCTATCATAAAGATCTTGCCGCCCACCCGATAAACGTCGTATTCCGGGCCAAAGGGCCAGGTCTGTTCGGTGAACGGCAGCTCCAGGGCAAACTGGTGCGCGTGTTTGACTAACGCCTCGCCGTTCATGCCGCACTCTCTTCTGCCAGCGCCAGCCACATGGCTTCAAAGCCAAGCGCGGTCAGCTCTTGGGCTCGCGCGGGCTCATGGCTGGCGAACTCGATAGTGGTTTCGGCCAGTGATAAAAACAGGGCGTCGCCAAAGGCCTGAAAGGCGCTGGAGAGGAAAATCTGGCGCACCGAACGCTGACACAGTTTGTGCAGTTCCGGGAACATATCGTTCACCTGCTGTTTGGTTTCTGCGGTGATTTTTTCGCTGACCGTCATGCGACGAATGGCTTTATGACCGACGGGATTGCGCACTCCCCAGGAGATATAGCTGTTCCAGATGCAGCGCGTAAAGTCTTTCGGCGTCACGGCATCGTTAATGCCCGCCAGCATGGTCTCACACAGCGAGCTTTTCAGATGCAGGTAAAGCGCATTAAGCAGGTCATCCTTGGTGGCGAAATAGCGAAACAGCGTGCCTTCTGCGACGCCTGCATTACGGGCGATCAGCGCCGTAGACGCCGCGATGCCTTGCTGAGCAATGGCAGCCGTTGCGGCCTCCAGTAATGCCTGCTTCTTGTCTTCACTCTTCGGACGAGCCACTACACTTTACCTCTCGGGCTGTAAAAGACAGCGATTGAATCACGCCGATAGCCGCACTTCAACGTTGAATGTCAAAAATTGAAAATCGCCTTGACGACTTTCGCTCTCTTTCTATAATGAGTGCTTACTCACTCATAATCAAGTTTCCTTCAACATTGTCTCCAGCCGGATGGAGCGTGTCTTCGGCCAGGATATGCAGCGTCTTCTTTTAAGTGTGGTTGTCATCATGTTAATTGCCAGTGCAGCGAGTTTACCGTTCGTGTTGAATGCCGGTTTTGGCAAGGCGCCGCAGGGCGAGCAGCTCAATGCTGTGGAAACCTCCGCCCAGTATCACGACGGTCAGTTTCATAATCAGCAGCCCACTCCGAGCTATTCGGGGCAAAAAAGTATGCCCGTTGCAATGTGGGAGTTCCTGACGACGAAGCGCCCCAATGCGCGTCCGGCGCAGCCTTTACCGATGGTGAAAACCGATCTCGCCACTTTGGCGTTGCAGCAGGACGTGATGATTTGGCTGGGCCATTCGTCATGGTATTTACAGCTCGCTGGAAAACGCATTCTGATTGACCCGGTATTCAGCAACTACGCCGCACCGTTCTCTTTCCTCAACAAAGCGTTTGAAGGGGAGTACCCGTGGCGGGCAGAGACCATGCCGGACATCGACCTGCTGGTCATCTCTCACGATCATTACGATCACCTGGATTACGCCACCATCAAAGGGCTGATGCCGAAGATCAAACGGGTGGTCACCCCGCTCGGTGTCGGTTCACACCTGCGTTATTGGGGAATGGACGGCGGGATAATCACCGAAGCCGACTGGCAGCAGCAGGTCAACATCAGCGACGAACTGAGCGTCCACGTCCTGCCTGCCCGGCATTTTTCAGGCCGTGGGCTGAAGCGTAATCAGACCCTGTGGGGCAGTTTCATGTTTGTCACGCCGGAGAAGAACATTTACTACAGCGGGGACAGCGGCTACGGCCCGCATTTCAAAGCCATTGGCGAACAGTTCGGTCATGTCGATTTAGCCATTATGGAGAACGGTCAGTACGACCAGGACTGGAAGTACATCCATATGCTACCGGAAGAGACCGCTCAGGCGGCGGTTGATCTCAACGCCCGTGCGGTATTGCCGGGCCACTCCGGACGCTTTGTATTGGCAAAGCACACCTGGGATGACCCATACAAACAGTTGGCAAAAGCCAGCACAGGTAAAAATTATCGCCTGTTAACGCCGGTTCAGGGTGAGCCTGTTTGGGTCGCCAATCGTGAACAACAATTCCATGCCTGGTGGGAATGACCACCATTGCGTTATGAAGAGGGGAGGAAGGTATGACGATTTCCGCTCAGGTTATTGACACCATCGTCGAGTGGATTGACGACAACCTGCACCAGCCGCTGCGCATTGACGACGTCGCCCGCCACGCGGGGTATTCAAAATGGCATCTGCAGCGTCTGTTTTTACAGCAGAAGGGGGAAAGTCTCGGGCGCTATATCCGCGAGCGTAAGCTGCGGTTGGCGGCGGAGGATTTACGCGCGACCGATCAGAAGGTGTATGACATTTGCCTGAAGTACGGCTTTGACTCGCAACAAACGTTTACCCGCGTTTTTACCCGCACCTTTAAACAACCGCCCGGTGCGTGGCGCAAAGAAAATCAGAGCCGCGCGCATTAGTGCGCTCAGCATTGCCTGCAAAATTGACTGCACCCCAAAGGTTGAAACCCAACTGAGTAAGGTGCAGTTTTTTATGCTGAGCTCAAACGTAATGCTTATTTCTTGAGCCCCGTTTTTTGTTAAAAAATATATGATCGAGCAGACACTATTCATCCTGACGAAAACGTACACTGGTAACAATAAATTATTCGCATGGATATGAATTTATCCAGAGACAGGACGTCATGGTATGAGCAATGTTGTTTATTTAAGAATGAAAGGCGATCGTCAGGGTGACATTTCCTCCGGTTGTGGGACATTCGATTCCATTGGTAATCGATTTCAGCATCATCACACCAATGAGATCCTGGTTTATCAGCTTTCTACCCATAGCTCGAACACATCAAACGGCGTTAACCATCATGGACTGCGCTTCACGAAGCCGATAGACAAAAGTACCGCTCTGCTGGTTACTGCGATTAATGAAAATGAAAACTTGCAGCTAAGCTTTGATTTTTATCGCACTAATCACTATGGACGGCAGGAGAAATATTATCAGATAGAACTTCGCGGGGCGGCTATTCAGGATATTATGACGGTTATGGTTTCTGATATTCTCGACAGTGAAAGTATTGCTGTGAGTTATGAATATATTCGCTGTAAACATCTTATCGCCAATACAGAATTCAGTAACCTGATCCTGCCGGATAACGACAATCAACTATTTCTAGCGAATGAAAAACACCAGCCAGCCACGCATAATATTATCCTGACCCTGGGCGTTTTTTTTGATGGAACCGGTAATAACGCGGTCAATACGCAGAATATGCTGACGGCCTGTACCGCCGCCCACTACTATCTCTCTGACCCCGATTCAGAAAGTATTTTGGCCCGAACGGCTCAGGAAAAAATGGGCGTGTCAGGTACCGGAGCCACCAGCTATATCGGTGGCTATACGAATATTCACTGGCTAAATACGTTGTATAAAACGGACATATCTATTGAGTCCGGGCAGGCCCAGGCGGCGATTTATGTAGAGGGGATCGGCACTGAAGCCGGAAGGCCGGACAGCCTGATTGGACTGACCTTGGGCGTCGCCGACACAGGCGTGATGGCGAAGACTGACGTAGCGGTGAAGCGGATTACGGGAGTCTTAAAAAAATTCTTCGATGACGCTAACGAATTTACGTCCGTGCCCTCGCTCAAGGTAACCGAGCTCAGGTTTGATATCTTCGGTTTTAGTCGTGGCGCTGCCGCTGCACGCCACTTTGCCAACCGTATTCAGTCAAAAGACAGAGCGATTGCCAATGCCATAAGCTACGGAATGGGAGAGGTCAATTATGTCGGCTCTCCTACGGGTCATACCCGCTTTATCGGCATTTTTGATATCGTCGCCGCCATCGGCACGCCGCAAAACGGCCTGAATCCCCACGCGGCGAATACCGGAGAGGTCAATATCGTGTTGCGCCCAGGCGTGGCGGAGAAGGTATTTCATATTACGGCGCAAAATGAATGCCGCTTTAATTTCGCCCTGAACAGCGTCAAGCCTGCCTGGCCGGAACTGGCGCTGCCCGGTGCGCACTCCGATATCGGCGGTGGTTATTTGCCCGTTACGCGTGAAAATATCTACCTGACTCGCCCGGAAGCCGAAACGGTGCCACTGAAAACGCCGCCTCAGATGACGCGGGTTTACCGGCGCGCTTTTGGGCAGTTGCCGGTACTGGAGTCTTCCTCGGTGATAGCCCCGATTGTCCGCACCAATGCCATCAGCGCAGACGTCTGGGAAGATGAGCGAATGCCAGCCCATCGCACAGAGGGCATGCAAAAACGGGCCTTTGCAGCGCTGACCATGAAGCAGAGGCTGGTGAAGAACGACTGGTCCAAAGTGGTGCTGCGGGTGATGATCGATGCTGCGCAGGAGGCGGGTGTGGTGTTTAAGCCAATAAATAATGAATACAAGGAACTCCTCTTTCCATCTGAGCTAAACCCCTTAGTTAAAAAGGCAGTTTCATCAGCGACTTCAGTTCGCTCAGGGAGAACTTTCGATTCCTTTACTTCAGCGGAAATTGATCTTCTTGCACAGGATTATATCCACTGCTCAGCTAACTGGAACAGCATCACGTTTGATAAAAATATGCGCATTTATGGAGGGGCTTCTGCCTCAGAGACAATAGGCTTTGTCAATCGACCAGATGAAAACTGGCAGCGGACAATCTACAACATGAATGGTAATAAAAAATGAAATGCGGCAAGCCGATTTATCTCGCTCTCCTGCTGTTTCTCTCCGGCTGCCATTCGTCTGAAACCGTTACGCCTGAGGAAACCGGTGAGATGCCTCATGGGAGATGGGAGTTTGCGTTTTTTACCCCGAAAGCTCTTCCTGCAAGAGTGACTTATGTCGGCATTATTGATGACAAAAACGTTCTCTATTCGTACAGAACCCTCGACAGCACGGAAGACAGCTGGGTGACGGTAGGCACATGGAGTAACAAGGTCAGACGGCATGCGCAATTTAATAAAGCCCGGCATCCCCCGGTTGCGATGCTGTTTTGCTGGGATTCAATAATCGATAAAAAAACGTATGAAACGCGCATTTCCTTTCCGGAGTCACTACGGAACAAGATGCGTATTTCTACCGGCGTTGATCGCTATGGCGATAAAGCCTGGTACGACACCCTGTTGTTTGGTCTGGCGCCAGGAGGAAAGGTCAGAGTCTGGTTACAAAATACCGTAGGGGGTAAGGGTAGTGTTCCGGTGGAACCTAAAAAAATCACCACGTTGTCCGGTGATAAGTTGGATGGCTGTAAGGGGAGCACTTTGGCGAGTTTCGACTATTCGATCCCGGATGGATATTCTGATGAGACAAAAGAGGTTATCAAAGGTAAAACCTACCCTTACGGCGAGTGGTGAGGCCGGATGCTCAGGTTTTACACCATCGAGGGTCATAAAAAATGAAGCAACACAGATGGTTCTTTTATCCCAACTCTGAAAAGAATTATCTCGCCATAAAGCGATATTGAAAACCATTCCCATTTGCATTAACGTTGTTAGCCCATTTCTACAGGAATGTAAGCGCAATGAAGATGGCATGGAGTGGTCTGTTACTTGGCCTGAGCACGATCTCCACCGCGGCGGTTGCCAGCGACTCTCCCGCAGTCCAGGAAACGCAAAAGGCAAAATTTGATATCAGCGTTAGCACCCTCGAACCTGCCAGTCCGGTACTGCAACAGCTCGCGAAACAGCTTGCCAGCGGTGCCACCACGGATGCTTTCTGGCAGGCCCGTCAGCAGGAGGGCACGCCGCTGGTGGAACCGTTCGACAGCCATCATAAGCGCGTGACCTTTCTGTGGCGCGGCGCGCAGAAGAACGTTTATCTGATTGGCTCCCCGGCCGGAGAGCAGGATCCACTATTCCGCCTGGCAGGGTCTGACGTCTGGTTTCGCAGCTATGTGGTGCCCGCTGATACCCTGATGCAGTACAAACTGGCTCCCGACGTGCCGCGGGTGAACGGCTCTGCGCGCGAGCAGCAGCGGGCAATAATGCTCAGCGGCCAGGCCGATCCGCTTAATCCAGAGACTCTGCACCCCGGAGACGATCGCAGGAGGCGCTATTCACTGCTGGCGCTGGATCCTGCCCGTTACTGCACGTTAAGCCGCATGAACAAGCCGATCCGTTATGGTCAGTTGACCCGTCATCAACTAGACAGCGATTTTCTCGGCAACACCCGCGAAATCAAAATCTATCGCCCACGCGTGCCGCAGCCCGCGCGCTGGACGCTGCTGCTGTTCGATGGCAAGGAGTATCAGGACGATTATCACGTTGCCAACGTGCTGGACGACCTGATTGCGCGTCACGTGCTGCCGCCGATTAACGTGGTGTTTATTGATGCCCTGGATCACGCCAGACGCAGCGCCGAACTGCCGCCCAATCCGCACTTTGCCGATTTTATGGCTCATGAACTGCTGCCGTGGCTGCATCGTCAGGGGCTGAATATGCAGCGACAGAAAACGGTGCTGGCGGGATCGAGCTATGGCGGGCTGGCGTCCGCGTGGGTCGCACTGCGCTATCCGCGTCTGTTTGGCAACGTGCTGAGTTTATCGGGTTCCTACTGGTGGGCACCAAAAGGTGAAGCGCCGGGCTGGCTGACGCGCGAGTATCAGCAGGCCCCGCGCTATCCGGTGCGTTTCTGGTTGCAGGCAGGCATTTTTGAAACCCGCGGGCCGGGCGGTGGGAATTACCCCAACACGCGGGCATTTGAGCAGGTGCTACGCGAAAAAGGGTATCGCGTCAGCTTCCATTCGTCGTCAAGCGGCCATGATTATGCCGCATGGTGCGAAGCGCTGGTGGACGGCATGCGTGATTTCACCGGCTTAGTCCGCCAATGAAAACCAGCGCCGCCAGATAAAGCGCAGCAGCAAAAATTCCACCGCGCCCAGCAGCAGAAACCAGATGCAAAACAGGATGGTATACAGCTGGTTGAGATCCATCAGATGGAATACGGTCATCAATTTTTGCGCCAACGTCAGCCCCAGGGAAGGGGCGGGCAGCAGCAGGCAGGACAGAAATGCCATCAGCAAAATGCCGCCAGCGGTTATCAGGGATTCAAGCGGATGCTTCATGGTGGTGTTAATCGGCAGTTAAAAAAGACATTGTCCGGGAAACGTCGCCGGGCAGCAACCCTCCCGGCGCGCTTGTGCCTCACGCCGCCCAAATCTCACAATGTTTTTCAACCAACGTAATCAGCGACCCGCCATCGGCGATGAACTCACGCATCCGGTCAGCTTCGCTGTGGCCCTGTTTCACCTGGCGGGCCAGCGCATCAATGGCGCTGCTGGCCTGTAGCGTTTCCGCCCACGGGGCAACGGTCTCCAGCAGGCGCTGAAGGTCGTCGGCAATCGTGCATTGCTCCCCGGAGTGAACGTCGGTCAGCACGCCCGACAGCCCATAGCGGCAGGCCTGGAAGCGGTTGAATTTATACAACAGATAATCGCGCTCCTGATGCTTAAATGGCCGGGTTTCCAGCAGCCAGCTGGCGATGGCCTGAATCAGCCCGGCGATATTCACCGCCTGCGCCAGGGTCAACGGCGTATCCATCACCCGCACTTCCACCGTGCCAAAACGCGGGCTGGGGCGAATATCCCAGTGGATGTCCTTAATGCTGTCGACGGTGTCGGTATAGCTCAGGCGACGGAACAGCCCTTCAAATTCTGACCAGTTAGTGACCCACGGCATCGGCCCCATATCGGGGAAGGCGGAAAACACGTTCAGCCGTGATGAGGAAAATTTGCTGTCCGCGCCCTGCAAATAGGGGGAGGCGGCGTTGAGCGCAATCAGATGCGGCACATAGCGGGAAAGCCCGTGCAGCAGATAAATCGCGTCGTCCCCATTGGTACAGCCGACGTGAACATGCTGGCCAAACACCGTCGCCTGCTGAATGAGATAACCGAATTGCTCCAGGGTCCGCAGATAGCGCTCGTTATCGCACACCTCCTGGCGCTGCCATTTCTGAAACGGGTGGGTGCCCCCGCCACAGATTTGCACATGCTGGTGCGAGGCGGCTTCCAGCACCGCCTGGCGAATGGCCGAAAACTGGCTGCTGGCCTGGTGGATGTCGTGACACACCCCGGTGGCAATCTCCAGCATACTTTCGGTGATATCGTGTTTGACCTCCCCGCCGCTGACCGACTCGCCAAGCAGGGCAATCAGCGCGGAAGAGTCCTGACTGAGGTCGAACCCTGGCGGATTGACGACCTGCAATTCCAGTTCAATGCCGAGAGTGTAGGGTTCGGAAACATGAAAATCGGGTAGCGGCATGGCGATGTCCTGACGTTTTTTTGTCAGTATAGGAGACAAAAATGCACTGTAAAGGCCGAAGCCGGGACAGCGACGTGCTGTCAATTATCGACGTTGAATGGCCCGCGATTGACGCCACGTTGCAGGCCTGGCTGGCGGAGCGTAATGTTGACGCTAATGGGCAGCAGCTACGCCGACTGGAGAGTTTTAGAGAGTAGGGTGATGACCTGGCGGCCGTCTTGCCGCCAGTGAACCTGACACATTTCCCCCGCCAGGGCTGGAGAAAATGCCTCGGCCAGACGGAGCGTTATCTGCCCGGCGTTGAGGGCGATAACCTGTGCCTCGTTAAACCCCGGCAGTTCGCTGGCCGCAAAACTGTAGGCCTTATACAGGCTCTCTTTCGCGCTAAATGCCAGGGTTAACGCCAGCTCAAAGGGCAGGCCGCTGGCTTCCAACACGCGGCGCTCGTCGGGGGTGACAACGCTTCCGACAACCTCATTTGCCATTTCTGGCGTGAAAATAGACTCCAGATCCACCCCAACAGGATGTTTTGCCACCACGGCCAGCGCGGTGGTGCCGCTGTGGCTGATGCTGCCGTAAACATCCTGCGGCCAGAGCGGTTGTCGGCTGTCGCCGATATCCGGGATGTGACGGAGGTTGTGCAGCTGTAGGGCATGAAACGCCGCCAGACGACCGGCGAGATGTTCCGCTTTACGTTTATTGCCTGCGGGCTGAAGTTTGGCGTGATGGGGCAGCCACAAGATATCGGCATCGGTGAAGCTGGCGGGGTCGAAATCAATGCGGTGAAGCGTCAGACCGCCGAGGGAAAAGGTGCTGGGCTGGATGTTCATGGTGATACCCCTCTCCGGTGGGAGAGGGGTTGGCCTCATGCTTAGAAGTGTGTGTTCACGCTCATGTAGTAGGTTCGGCCAGACTCGTTATAGGTCTCGGCGCCTGCGCCGTACATATAGCCCGTCGCGCCGCCGGTGGTCTGGGCGTTGCCCGCGCGCCAATGGCGTTTATCGAACAGGTTGTCGATCCCCGCGGTCAGGCTGACGTATTTATTGGCATCCCAGGTGCCGCTCAGGCCGACAATGCTATACGGGCTAACTTCGTTCAGCTCGCTGCCGGTCGCCGGTTGGCCTTTATAGTTGTACTTCTTCGGCTGCTGCTTGCCGTACCAGGTGAAGGTCGACTGCACGGAGAAGTCCTGATACACCTGCCAGCTCAGGGTCGAGTTGAGGGTGTATTCCGGGATGATCGACAGGCGATCGCCGGTCTCTTTGTTTTTACTTTGCAGCATGTAGGTGATGTTGTTAGTCCAGTTGATGGCCTCGGTCACTGGCACATTCAACGTTCCTTCCAGGCCTTCAACCACCGCTTTCGGCACGTTTTCCCACTGATACAGATCGGTGCCGCTGCCGTTGGTGTACACCGGCGAATAGCCCGCTTCAATCTTATTGCGGTAATCGTTGCGGAACCAGGTTGCCCCCGCCAGCCAGCCGTCGCGTTTGAACTCGAGGCCCACTTCTTTGTTGATGCTGGTTTCGGCTTTCAGGTCCTCATTCCCTTGCAGGTAGCAGCCGCTGGTGCTGGCGTAGCAGCCCTGGCCTTTGCTGTAGAGAATGTAGTTCGGGTTGGTCTGATACAGGCTCGGCGCTTTATAGGCGCGGGCGATGCCCATTTTCAGGGTGAAATCATCCCACAGACCCTGCGACAGGTTCAGCGACGGGCTCCAGTTATCGCCGACGATGCTGTGGTGATCGAAGCGCAGCGCCGGAGTCAGCATGGTGCTGTCGGTGACTTCAATATTGTCTTCCGCGAACAGGGAGAAGATTTCTGCCTGCGAATACGGGCTGCGGTTGGTGCTGCTCACCCCCGGGATCGGGCCGCCCATAAAGGTCTGGGTATTCGAGCCCATATCCTTCATTTTCTGCTGGTTCCACTCGGTGCCCAGCGTCAGCGTTTGGTTGAAGACGAAATCGACCGGGAGGTTGATTTCGCTGTGCAGCAGCACGTCGGACAGGTCGATATCCACAAACTGATTGGAGTTGAAAATCCCTTCGGTGCCGCCCGCCAGGCCTTCGCCTTTACGCGAGTTACGGGTGTGCTCGTACTGCGCCCAGGTGCTGGAGGTGATGCCGTTATCCCAGCCGCCGTTCCAGGTCAGGGAGTAGTTCTGGCGATACAGACGGTTGGTCTCTTTGCCGTAGTTCTCTTTAACGAACGCATTGGTGTTGGTGTTTTGGGTATCCCCGGCGTACAGGTTGTTCTGACGGCTGTAGCCCGCCTCCAGCTCCAGGGACTGCATCGGGGCGAAGTCCCAGCGCATCACGCCGTTAATGTCTTTGTTTTCCACGCCTTCCCGTCCGGCGGGCAGGGTGTTTTGATAAATGCCGGTACGCTCTGACTGATGACCCTGGTTGATGTCCCAGGCGTCGGCCTGCGTTTTGTCGAGGTTACCGTACAGACGGAAGCTGAAATCACCGCCCATCGGGCCGGAGAGGCTGAAGTTGGTGCGCTTGGTTGAGCCTTCGTCTTTATGTTCCGGCAGGTTCATATAGGTATCCCAGGAACCGTGCCACGCGTCGCTGCCTTTTTTGGTGATGATGTTCACCACCCCGCCCGCCGCGCCGTTACCGTAACGCGCCGCCGCCGGGCCGCGAATCACTTCAATACGCTCAATCATCTCTGGCGGCACCCAGCTGGTATCGCCTCGAGTGTCACGCTCGTCGCGCCAGCCCAGACGCACCGAGTTCCGGCTGGTTACCGGTTTACCGTCAATCAGGATCAGGGTGTTTTCCGGGCCCATACCACGAATATCAATCTGGCGGTTGTTGCCGCGCTGACCGCTGGTGGAGTTCCCGGTCAGGTTCACGCCGGGCATGGTACGGATAATTTCGGAGACATCACGGGCCGGAGGGCGTTTACGAATTTCATCGGCGGTGATGGTAGACACGCCCGGTGCCTGCAAGTTTTGCTGAGCGGCGGTGACGACCATGGTTTCGCCCGTCTCTGCCGTCGTCGCCTTTTCGGTCTCTTCTGCGTGCAGAGGGAATGCCACCCCGTAAATACCCAGATTGACCAGTAAGGCCAGGGATTTGAGTTTGTTGTTCATTAGCCAACGTCCTGCTGTATCGAATAAACCCCCTGTCAGAGGTCAGGGGAAGGAAAGTAAAACGCGCGCCAATACGCTATTGCAAATGCAAATAGTTATCAATAATATTATCAATAATTTTTGGGGTGTAACAAAAAATTCCACATACAGCGCGGGGTTAACGTGGCGGAGACGGTAACGACAGGGAGTGCAGCCTGGTGGCAACGCATTGACGGCCCGCAGTGGCGAAGGGAAGGGGCGTTGTGCCACGTCACCTTTTACTGGCGCGACCCGGCCGGAAGCGAGTCCCACTCGGCGATAAAACGTGTGTGGATTTACATCACCGGCGTGACCGATCACCACCAGAACGCGGTGCCGCAGACGCTGTCCCGTCTGCCCGGCACCGACGTCTGGCAGTGGCAAACCCGGTTGCCCGCCAGCTGGCGCGGCAGCTACTGTTTTATTCCCTGCGAGCGTGACGATGATTTTTCCCCGGCGCTGTTTAACGGTGACGCCCCGGACAGGCAGCTGCTGCGCGAAGGCTGGCGAAAGCTGCTCCCGCAGGCGATAGCCGATCCGCTCAATCGCCATAGCTGGCGCGGCGGGCGCGGGCATGCGGTGTCGGCACTTTCACTCCCCGATGCGCCGCTTCAGCCCGGCTGGGATCTGCCTGAGGTGCCGTACAACCCGCCGCTGTGCATTGACTGGCGCAGTCAGCGCCTGGGTAATGTCCGCCGGGTGTGGATTTACACCCCCGGAGACAATGCCTCGCCCGATCGCCCACTGGCGTTGCTGTTGGATGGGCAGTTCTGGGCCGAAAGTATGCCGGTCTGGTCGCCGCTGGCGCGCCTGACCCGCGAAGGCCAGCTTCCCCCGGCGGTCTACGTCTTAATCGATGCCATCGACACCGTTCATCGCAGCGCAGAATTGCCCTGCAATACCGATTTCTGGCAGGCGTTACAGACCGAATTGCTGCCGCAGATCCAGCGCCTCGCCCCGCACAGCGAACACCCTGGGCGCACCCTTGTCGCAGGCCAGAGCTTTGGCGGGATGGCGGCGATGTTTGCCGGACTACGTTTTCCGCAGCGGTTTGGCTGTGTGCTGAGTCAGTCCGGATCCTACTGGTGGCCGACGCGCGGCGATCGTCACGGGGGCGTTATCCCGGCAAAACTTTCTCGCGGTGAATTTTCGCCGCACGGCCTGCGCATCTGGCTGGAAGCCGGGCGGCGCGAGCCGATTATCTTCGAGGCCAATCAGGCACTCTTACAACAATTAGACAAGCACCAGCAGCCGGTTTTCTGGCGTCAGGTTGACGGCGGACACGATGCGCTGTGCTGGCGCGGCGGGCTGACGGCAGGGCTGACAGCGCTCTGGCAGCCGCTGCTCGACGCATAACGCGCACTTTACGACAGGAGTTTGGTATGCAAATCAGTAACCCTTTCGATGATGCGCAAGGGCAGTTTTATATACTGCAAAATGCGCAGCAGCAGTACAGCCTCTGGCCGCAGCAGTGTGCGCTGCCTGAGGGCTGGCAGGTGGTCTGCGAGCCGCAAAGCGCGGACGTCTGCAACGCCTGGCTGGCCGCCCGCTGGACGCTTCTGAATCCTGCTCATTTTGTTGGAGTGCCCCATGACTGAACGTTTACCGCTGGTCGCGGCGCAGCCGGGGATCTGGATGGCGGAACAGCTTTCCACTCTGCCGAACGCCTGGAGCGTGGCCCATTACGTCGAACTCGACGGCGAGATTGATGCCCCGCTTTTACAGCAGGCGATCGCGCTTGGCCTGGGGCAGGCGGATACCCTGCGGATGCACTTTGGCGAAGAGAACGGCGAGCCGTGGCAGAGCCTGGCTGACAGTCTGCCGCCGGGCGTGGCGGCGGTGAACGATCTGCGGCAGGCATCTGACCCGCACGCCGCCGCGATGAACATCATGCAGGCCGATTTAGCACAAAATACCCGCGTCGACAGCGGCAATCCGCTGGTGTGCCATCTGCTACTCCGGGTGGCGGATACCCGCTGGTACTGGTATCAGCGTTATCACCATTTGCTGGTGGATGGCTTCAGTTTCCCGGCCATTACCCGCCAGATAGTCCATATTTACCGCGCCTTACAGCGCCAGGAAACCTTACCTGACTCTCCGTTCACGCCGTTTGCCGAAGTGGTCGAAGAGTATCAGCGCTACCGTGAAAGCGAGGGCTGGACGCGGGACGGTGCGTTCTGGGCTGAACAGCGCCAACAGCTGCCGCCTCCGGCCTCGCTGTCTGCCGCCCCGTTGCCGGGCCGCGCCGCCAGCCCCGATATCTGGCGGCTGAAGCTGGCTGCCTGCCCTCACGCCTTCCGCCAAATTTCAGCCGCAACAGCCTGCCCACGCACCGATTTAGCCCTGGCGCTGGCGGCGCTGTGGCTTGGTCGTCTGTGCCGGCGCAACGACTACGCGGCGGGGTATATCTTCATGCGTCGTCTGGGATCTGCGGCGCTGACCGCCACCGGCCCGGTGCTGAACGTGCTGCCGCTGGCGGTAACGATCGCACCGGAAGAAACCCTGCCGGAGCTGGCGACTCGACTCGGGGCGCAGCTCAAGAAAATGCGCCGCCATCAGCGTTACGACGCCGAACAAATTGTGCGTGATGCAGGCAAGGCGGCAGGAGAAGAGCCGCTGTTTGGCCCGGTGTTTAACATCAAAGTTTTCGATTATCAGCTGGATATCGACGGCGTTCGTGCCACCACCCACACTTTGGCAACCGGGCCGGTGAATGACCTCGAGCTGGCGCTGTTCCCGGATGAAGAGGGGGGCCTGACGATTGAAGTGCTGGCCAATCAGCAGCGCTATGATCGACATGAACTGCAACAGCACGTGGCGCGTCTGCAGGCGTTGCTGGCGCAGTTTGCCGCCAATCCTCAACTTCGCTGCGGCGAGGTGGACCTGGTCTCGGCAGATGAATATCAGCGCCTGGAACAGATTAATGACACCGGAATGATGCTCCCGGACACCACGCTCAGCGCGCTGGTGGCGGCGCAGGCGGAGAAAACGCCGGACGCACCGGCGCTGGCCGATGCCCGCTTACAGTTCAGCTATCGCGAGATGCGCCAACAGGTGGTGGCCCTGGCGAAAGTGCTGCGCGATCGCGGGGTGAAGCCCGGCGACAGCGTGGCGGTGGCGCTTCCCCGTTCGGTATTTTTAACCCTGGCGCTGCACGGGATAGTCGAAGCAGGTGCGGCCTGGCTGCCGCTGGATACCGGCTATCCGGACGATCGCCTGCAGATGATGCTGGAAGATGCCCAGCCTTCGCTGCTGATAACCTCTGACGATCAGCTCAGCCGGTTCCCCGGCATCGAGACCTTCTGTTACGCAGAGCCACTGGCGGTCGACGACGCTGCACCGCTGGCGTTGTCTCGTCCACAGCACACCGCCTATATCATCTTCACCTCCGGCTCAACCGGCCGCCCGAAAGGGGTGATGGTCGGCCAGACGGCGATCGTCAACCGCCTGCTGTGGATGCAGGACCACTATCCGCTGACCGCCGCCGATGTGGTGGCGCAGAAAACGCCGTGCAGTTTTGACGTGTCGGTGTGGGAGTTCTGGTGGCCGTTTATCGCCGGGGCAAAACTGGTGATGGCGGAGCCGGACGCGCACCGCGACCCGCAGGCGTTGCAGCAGTTCTTCGCCGATTTTGGCGTGACCACGACCCATTTTGTGCCATCGATGCTGGCGGCGTTTGTGGCATCGCTCAGCGACGACAATGTCTCGTCATGCCGCACGCTGAAACAGGTGTTCTGTAGCGGCGAAGCGCTGCCGACCGCGCTGTGTCGCGAATGGGAACAGCTCACCGGCGCGCCGTTGCACAATTTATACGGGCCAACGGAAGCGGCGGTGGACGTCAGCTGGTATCCGGCGTTTGGCCCGGAACTGGCAGTGGTGACCGGACACAGCGTGCCGATTGGCTTCCCGGTATGGAATACCGGTTTACGCATTCTGGACGCGCAAATGCGCCCGGTGCCGTTCGGCGTAGCGGGGGATTTATACCTCACCGGCATCCAGCTGGCGCAGGGGTATATGGGCCGTCCTGATCTCACCGCCAGCCGCTTTATCGCCGATCCCTTTGCCCCCGGCGAGCGGATGTATCGCACCGGGGACGTGGCGCGTTGGCTTGCGAATGGCGCGGTCGAATACCTGGGTCGCAGCGACGATCAGCTGAAAATTCGCGGACAGCGTATCGAACTCGGTGAGATTGACCGCATGATGCTCAGCCTGCCGGATGTGGCACAGGCGGTGGCACATGCCTGCGTGCTGAATCAGGCGACGGCCATCGGCGGCGATGCGCGCCAGTTAGTGGGTTACGTGGTGTCTGAATCCGGCCTGCCGCTGAACCGCGATACCTTACTCGAACAGCTGCGCGACAGGTTGCCGCCGCATATGGTGCCGGTCACGCTGCTGCAACTCTCCGCGTTACCGCTGAGCGCCAACGGCAAGCTGGATCGTAAAGCCTTGCCGCTGCCGGATCTGGCGCAAAAAACGCCGGGTCGCGCGGTAGAAAGCAAAACTGAAATCGCGGTGGCGCAGGCGTTTAGCGCCCTGCTCGGGTGTGAAATTCACGATGTCGATGCGGATTTCTTTGCCCTCGGGGGGCACTCCCTGCTGGCGATGCGTCTGGCGGCACAGCTCAGCCGCACTTTTGCTCGCCAGGTCACGCCGGGGCAGGTGATGGTCGCCTCCACGGTGGGCAAACTCAGCCATCTGCTGGACTCGGTGAACGAGGCGCAGGCCCAGCGTCTGGGCTATGAAACGCTGCTGCCGTTACGCGAAAGCAGTGGGCCGACGCTGTGGTGCTTCCATCCGGCGTCGGGTTTTGCCTGGCAGTTTAGCGTCCTGGCCCGCTGGCTGAGCCCGCGCTGGTCGATTACCGGCATTCAGTCGCCGCGCCCGGAAGGGCCGATGGCCAGCGTGGAAAATCTGGACCAGCTTTGCGAGCATCATCTGGCGACGCTGCTGCAACAGCAGCCGCATGGGCCCTATTATCTGTTTGGTTATTCGCTCGGCGGCACGCTGGCGCAGGGCATCGCCGCCCGATTACGTCAGCGCGGCGAAGCGGTGGCGTTTCTCGGCCTGCTCGATACCTGGCCGCCAGAAACGCAGAACTGGTCAGAGAAAGAGGCCAACGGTCTGGATCCAGAGGTGCTGGCGGAAATTAATCGTGAACGCGAGGCGTTTCTGGCGGCCCAGCAGGGGCAGGCTTCAGGCGAGTTGTTCAGCGCGATTGAAGGCAACTACGCCGATGCGGTGCGCCTGTTGACCACTGCGCACAGCGTGGCGTTCGATGGCAAAGCCACGCTGTTCGTGGCCGAAAAAACGCTAATGCCGGGTCAGGATCCGCACCGTGCCTGGGCGCCATGGGTCAACGAACTGGATGTTTATCGCCAGAACTGCGCCCACGTGGACATCATCTCCCCGCAGGCGTTCGAGGCGATTGGTCCGGTGTTGAAGGAAATACTGGGGTAAGTTTCTTTATTCTCACAGGCCGGTAAAACCGGCCTGTGTATCTGTCCTGCGGTCCTTCGTAATTCTCTTTTTCTATGATAAAACCACAGCGGTTTATATTAATAAAATCATGGAATTATTAATTATTGAGGGATTATATGTCAGAGTTGGAAAATATAAATGGAAATGATGAACACAATATTCCAGCCTATAAGTTATTCAGTCTGCCAGGGGTAGTGATTGCCGCTGTTATTGGCAGTGTTCTGGTGGGCGGAATATTGATAGGCATGAATTATCAACGCTTGGGTGAAGTGCATAAAGCGAGGTTGACGTACTGGTTAACGGCCCTGGCTACTCTGGCCGGGGTGTTTGGTGCAATGCTCATGCCGGACGATGGACCGGCCACCCCGTTTGCGGTATCGCTGATTGTCGCTTTAGCTTTTCTCATGAAGCAATTACAGGGGCCTTTTATTGCCAGGCATCTTGAACAAAAAGGGCTGATGGAATCCAACTGGAAAGCCTTGGGCATATCACTCCTGGTGATGATAGGTGCGGTGGTGTTCACCGTCTTCTTTATCGCTATTCTTCGATAACGCTTATGGCACAATGAGCGCTTTCTATCATGGAGTGAACGGAAGTGCTCAATCGTATCGACCCGTTTTTGATGGACCCGCCCGCTACTCGCCTTATCGGCGTCAGGCGCTACGGCCTGGAGTTTCTGTGGTTCGGCATCAAGGAACTGCGCGCCTGTTTGTTCGCGGGGCTGTTTTTTGTGGCGATCTTCTGCGTGCCGCGTACGGGCCTGATGGGCGTCTCGCGTTACGATCTGCTGCTGCTTATTGCGTTAGCCATCCAGTTCACCATGTATTTCACCCGGCTCGAAAGCCTGGACGAAATCAAAGCCATCACCCTGTTTCATCTGCTCGGTTTTGCTCTCGAATTGTTTAAAACCTCCTCGGCCATTGGCTCGTGGAGCTACCCGGAAGCGGGCTGGAGCAAAATAGGCGGGGTGCCGCTGTTCAGCGGATTTATGTACGCGGCGGTAGGCAGCTATCTCATTCAGTGCTGGCGTTTGCTGGATTTGAAAATTCGTCATCATCCGCCGATTCTGCATGCCGTTTTGCTCTCGCTGGCGCTGTATGCCAACTTCTTTACCCATCACTTTATCGGCGACTATCGCGGGTATATTGCCGCCGTTGCGCTGGGGATGTACGCCCGTTCGACGGTCATTTTCACCCCATACGACCGGCCTTATAAAATGCCGCTGCTGGTGGCCTTCGCGCTGATTGGCTTCTTTATCTGGCTGGCGGAAAACATGGGCACCTTCTTCGGCGTATGGCGTTATCCGAATCAGCTGGGGGCGTGGGCGACGGTACATGTCGGCAAATGGGGTTCATGGACGCTGCTGGTGATGATGACCTTCACCATCACGCTGTTCCTGAAGGATATTAAAAAGCGGATCCATGTGGCGCAGTAAGGTGTCGCTTCCCTCAATACTTATCCGGTAAACGGTGAACGGCTTTCAGCACGCCGTCTTCCATCTCGATATACCCGCCCTGTTTCAGCTGCGCGAGCATTTTCATGACCGTGCTGCGTGACAGGCGCGTTCTTTCCAGAATGTATTTTGCTGCAGAGGTGGATTGGCGCAGATTGTCGGGTTCACGCATCAACGCCAGTAGCTGAAATTTCAGCACATCGTAGGAGGTCGGGGCCGTCATGATCACATTGTTTTTAAAAAGGTTGGTAGTGATCTTGGTGATGTGGCCGACTAACAGTTTCCAGGCATTGTTATCTGCAATGATTTCATGGGCGCGTTCCGACCGTAAGGTCGCTATCTTCGCAACACTCAGTGTCTCAAGAAACAGGCCCGACGCATCCGGTATCATGTTGGTAATGCCCATAATATTCGGTGTGGGTAAGGATGAAATAACAAAGTCATCCGTTCTTCTGCCAATTTTGACGAGGCCAGACTGCAGGATGTAGCACATGTTCACGCCATCAATGGAAAAGTACAATTGCGTGCGGGGGGGAACATCCTCAAAAACGACATATGGCGTGAGCACATCGATGAGATCACGCGTTGCCTGAGACTCCGCCAGCGTGGTCATATCTTGCAGGAAAGACTCTTTCATATCAGCACGTATCAGGTTGCAAACTCTTGCTTTAAATTTAGCAACAGAGCGCCTGAGCGTACATCAATACTTCAACGGAATGTTATGGATAGCCAACAGCAACCCTTTGTCGGTGGTGATGTACCCTCCGGTTTTGAGCTGCGCCAGGATTTTCATAATGCTGCTGCGCGATAAAAATGTACGGCTTTGCACATAGTTAGCGATCGTCACGCTGTGACGAATGGCTTCGGGTTCGCTCATTAACTCATAGAGTTGATAACGAATAATATCGTAGGACGACAGTGACGATATTTTGGTGCAGTGATCGTAAACCCGCGTCACGGTATATATCAGCATCTGAGATAAGGATCGCCAAAGGTTATTGTCAGCAATAACCTGATTGGCGACTTCCAGTGGCATCCAACTTACTTCGGAAACTTCATGGGTACGGATAAAAAGATATTCCGGATCCGTCAGTTGCGTACTCATGCCAAAAATAAAAGGTGCAGACTCGGTATTTAACACCATGCCGTCAACGCTGCGGTACAGCGACACGCTACCTTGATGCAACAAAAAACACTTTCTCTTTTCATCATCCATATAGTTAATCGTCTGGCGATCTTTTGTTTCAAAATTGTTAGAAAATGGCGTGAGATGAAAAAGGAGTTTTTCTATTTCAGCAGTGGGTTTTTTATTTCTGAGGTTTTTCTCCTCAGGGAAAAAATGCTTTTGTTGTTCATATACAGTCATTTACATCACTCCATGCACGCATAAGAATATTCTTACGACGTTAATAAGTGGCTGCATTATGGTAAAGAACTTTTATTAAGTGAATAAATGTTGCGGTGTAAAATTACACCAAAAAACACCTTGAGTTTAGTGCGTGTTTTAATGAAAATTGATTCATGCAGTGAATTGGTAGTTGATGACTTAGATTAATTTTGAATGCAAGTCAGTTTTCGTCAGGCGTTCCAGTCTGACAGGCTGAAAGTATTCTTTCAGGGATTAATTTAATTGTTATTCATAAAAACCACACTGTACAACTCAATTGATGAAGCAAGGAAATGTTCAACAGAATGATCAATTACCCTGGTGTAATTGATGGGCGCCGTATTGCCTGAACTCGTTGGCGTTACTTATATAAATAAAGGATATCGTTATGAAAAAGAATTTAATCGCTATGGCTATCGCTGCTACTGCTGTTCTGTCTGCGGCTAACGCATTCGCTGCTGCGGGTCAGGTTAATTTCACCGGTGAAATTATCGATGCAGGTTGCGATGTTATCAACACCGTCGCTAACCCACTGCAGGTTAACCTGGGTCAGGTCGCTAAATCTGAGTTCGTGAGCGCCGGAGATACCGCTGCAGCCACGAGCTTCAACATCCGCTTGACCAACTGCCCGATAACGATTTCTACCGCCAGCATTAAGTTTGACGGCACGGCGGTGGCTGGCGACAACAGCATTCTGCAACTGACTCAGGACTCCGGTGTGGCAACAGGTGTAGGCATTCAGCTCTCTGATGCAAGCGGCATTGTGCCTCTGGCTCAACCGTCTACGGCTTACCCTCTGCAGTCTGGCAGCACCATGAACGATCTGCCGTTTACCGCGCGGTATAAGTCATATACCACCGCCGTTACCGCAGGTCCTGCGAACGCCGTGGCGAACTTCAGCGTCATTTACAACTAATTCTCTGCCCGTCGTGGCAGGCAATGAGTGAACTGGCCGGCGGCGATATTGCCGGCCATTTTTTATCTCCTCGACAGGAAACTAAGATGAAAATTTTTACTGGCTCAATACTGGCTGTACTGCTGGTCACCTCAACTTTAGCCCAGGCGGGTGTCGTCGTCGGCGGGACACGCCTGATTTATGACGGGAGTAAGAAGGAGTCTTCACTGAGCGTCAGTAACCCGGACAAGGTGTCTTATCTGGTGCAGTCCTGGGTTGATACCACCACTGGTGGCGCTGAGAAAGCCCCCTTTATGGTGACGCCTCCGCTGTTTCGTCTCGACGGTGGGCAACAGAACGTGCTGCGCGTGGTTCGCGCGGGCGGTAATTTGCCCAATGACAGGGAGTCGTTGTACTGGATGAACATCAAAGCTATTCCGTCTGCGGAAGTTTCCAGTAACCAGAACACCCTGCAAATTGCGGTCAAAAACCGCATCAAGCTGATTTTCCGCCCGACGGGTCTGAAAGGTGTACCTGAAGATGTGGCAGACAAACTCACCTGGCAGCGCAGCGGCGACAGCCTGCTAATTACCAACCCGACGCCTTTTTATATGAACTTTATGCAAATCAGCGTGGCGGGCAAAGAGGTGAAAAACGTGACCTATGTCGCGCCGCAAAGTACAGCGAAATTTGCGTTGCCCGCAGGCGTCAGCGGCGGCAGCGTGAGCTGGAAAATTATCAGTGATTACGGCGCCGTTGGGCCGGAACACAAAGGTTCTCTGTAATAGGAAAGAACTCCAGAAAAACACGGCTGAAAAGCAAAAGATGTTTTATCAGGAAACCGCTTTGCGGGCAGGAGTTAATGGATGAATAGCACATTAAAAAAGGGCAGATACATGCCTTTTCCGCGAGTGAGCAAGCTCGCGTATTTGATCGCCGGGCAATTTGTGCTGATGGGGAGTTTTCCCCTCAGCGCCCTGGCGCGTGATGTCTTTAACCCGGCGCTGCTGGAAGTGGATGCGCCTCACCAGGGGATGACAGACCTCTCCGTTTTTGAGGACGGAGCGGGCCAGCCGCCGGGTTTTTATCACGTTGATATCTATCTGAACAACGATTTACAGGATACGCGCGACGTCGAATTCAGCCTGCAAAAAGACGCATCGGGTAATGAGACCCTGCAACCGTGTCTGAGCGTGGCCGAGCTCAATGAGATGGGGGTTAAAACCGAATTATTCCCGGAGCTGGGGGATAAAACCGCCAAATGCGCGAAACTGGGGGCTATTCCCCAGGCCAAAGCTGAATTCCGTTTCAGCGGCCAGCAGTTGCTGCTCAGTATTCCGCAAATGGCGGTTTCGCAGAACGCGCGAGGCTACGTGCCGGAAGCGCAATGGGATAACGGTATCCCGGCTTTTCTGCTCAATTACAGCTTTAGCGGGGCGAATAACACCGCCCGCAGCGGTAACGGACGAGACAACGACAGCCAGTATGCCAACCTGCGTCCGGGGATCAACCTTGGCCCTTGGCGGCTGCGCAACTACACCACCTGGAGCCGCGACAGCAACGGTCAGGACAAGTGGGATACGGTGTATACCTATGCTGCGCGCAGCATTATCTCGTTGAAAAGTCAGCTGGTGATGGGCGACAGCACCTCGCCGTCTGACGTCTTTGACAGCGTACCGTTTCGCGGGGCGCAGCTGGCCTCTGACGACGATATGTTGCCGGACAGCCAGAAAGGCTATGCCCCGGTGGTGCGCGGCATTGCCCGCACCAACGCTCAGGTCATCATTCGTCAGAACGGCTATATCATTTATCAGAGCTATGTGTCCCCGGGCGCATTTGAAATCAATGATATGTATCCGACCGGTGGCTCTGGCGATCTGTACGTCACCATAAAAGAAGCGGATGGCAGCGAACAAAACATGGTGGTGCCATTTGCGTCCCTGCCGGTTCTGCAACGTGAAGGCCGCGTGAAATACAGCCTGACAGGTGGGCAATATCGCGCCTATGACCACAGCGTCGATAACGCGCCTTTCGCCCAGGGCACCCTCATTTATGGCTTACCGAAAGGGTTCACCGTTTATGGGGGCAGCCAACTGGCCGATCACTACCGATCGGTGGCGCTCGGCGTGGGTAAAAACCTCGGCGACTTCGGGGCGATATCGACCGATGTTACCCAGGCCTGGTCTGACTTAAACGATCAGGGCAAAGACAACGGTCAGTCCTGGCGCGTGCGCTACAGCAAAAACATCGTCCAGACCGGCACCAACTTTGCGATTGCGGGCTATCGATACTCCACGAGCGGCTTCTATAGCCTGCCGGAGGTGATGTACACCTGGCGCGACGACAACAATAACAGCCTGTTATTACAAGAGCGTCGACGCAACCGCAGCGAGCTGACCATCAGCCAGGAGCTGGGCGGGAGTGCAGGTTCGTTATCCCTGAGCTGGGTCGGTGAGAACTACTGGAATAGCGACAGGACGATGCGTTCGATTGGGGCGGGTTATTACAACTCCTGGAACGGCGTCAGTTATGGCCTGAACTACAGCTATAACGAGAATTCCGTGACTACCGACGGAACGCAAATTGGCCGGGTATACGACCGCGATCAGGTCTTTAGCCTCAATATCAACGTGCCGTTTAGCCTGTTCCTGCCGAACACCTGGGCCAGCTACACCCTGAACACCAGCAAGAAGGGCAATACCACCCAGACTGTCGGCCTGAACGGCACCGCCCTGGAAGCCAGTAACCTGAGCTGGAGCGCCCTTGAGGGGTATGGCAGCCAGGGCGCTGGCAACAGCGGAAACCTTAACGCCGATTATCGCGGCACCTACGGGGAAGTCACCGGCGGCTATGCCTATGACAAAGATACCCAGCGCGTTAACTATGGCGTACAGGGCGGGATTCTGGTGCACGAGAACGGTGTGACCTTCGGTCAGCAAATGAATGAAACCGTTGCGCTGGTAGCCGCGCCGGGTGCCAGCGGTATCGCCGTCAGCAGCCAGCCAGGGGTGAAAACTGACTGGCGTGGTTATGCGATTGTGCCGTACGCCACGCCGTATCGCCGCAATCCGGTCCAGCTTGATCCTCAATCGCTGCCTGACGACGTGGAACTCGCACTCAATAACCAGAATGTGGTGCCTACGCGTGGCGCCGTGGTGCGGGCGAACTTTAGCGCCAGCGTCGGTCAGCGTGTATTGATGACTATCCTGCGTGCGGGTGGCGATCCGATTCCGTTTGGTGCCACGGTCACCGACCCGGCCCAGAAGCATACCCAGGCGTTTATCGTGGGTGACGGCGGGCAGGTCTATCTGACGGGTCTAAACGACAGCGGAACGCTGACGGCGAAATGGGGTAATGAAGCCTCACAGCAGTGCCGTGTGAGTTACACATTAACCAAACAGGCCGCAGATACCGGCGTCCAGACCATGACCGGGCAGTGTAAATAGGACAATGTGATGAAACACTTAAGAATAGGCGGGTTGTTGGGTGGCCTACTTTTACTGATGACACTTTGGAGTTCCATGGGCTGGGCTTGCACCCTTACCAGTGGTTCGCCCAATATCCAAATCAATATCGGTTCGCTGACGATACAGCGCGATATCCCCGTGGGGACCGTTATCTATGGTCCGGTGACGTCATCAGTTGTGTCCTATTCGTGCGGTGTTGGGCCACTATCTTATACCTATACGCCTGTAACGTATTCGACCCGGAGTTCAACGAACTACATATATGCGACCAATATTCCTGGGGTGGGGATCAGTTATTTAAATGGCACCTGGTTGCCTTATTCCTATTCCGGGACAAACGTGGTGGCCGGGACGTTCAACAATGCTGCCGCTGTGAGTCTCGTTAAAATAGGTGACATACCCGTCGGGACCAATGTGCTTAATCCTGGGGTTTTATACAATGTGACCCTGACGGGTATTTCGGGTAGCGCCGCCACGGCGACACTGTTACCCGGCACAACGGTGAACGTATTGGCCTGCTCTGTCAGCAGTAGCAATATTGCGGTGAAGCTGGATGATGTTTACACCAGCAGCCTGACGGCGATAGGCACCACGGCCAAGCCCACGGGGTTTAATCTGGGATTAAATTGCGCCGCAGGGGCGAGGGTTAATGTGACCTTCCAGGGGGTTGCAAACACCGATACCAGCGCGCCAGGTGTATTACAGCTAAGCAACGCCGGAGGGAATGGTGTGGCTAAAGGTGTCGGCATCCAAATTCTTTATAATGGTTATGCTGTGAATCTAAACGGTTCAACCCCCTTAATATTGGGGACGGCCGGTGACGGCGTGCAGTCCTACCCGTTCACCGCACAATATTATCAGACGAAAAGTACGGTCTCAGAAGGTGCTGCGAATGCGACAGCCACGATGACATTAACCTACCAGTAAAAACAGGACCGTCGAAATAAATCATCGAATTAATACTGATGATGTTTTTAAAGCCTGTTTATTAGGAAGCAATAATGGATCGAATGCGAAAGGCGCTACTATTTTCCTTCATTATCGCAGGGGGCTGCGCGAAAGGGATTGCAGGCGACCTGGTCAATATTAATGTGCAGGGCAGAGTCACCGCCACGCCATGCACGGTGGATGCTGGTTCGGTAAGTCAGACCGTCGATTTTGGCCAAATACTCGGGACCAATCTTGTTACTGCGGGCGCGGCATCAGACTGGAAATCGTTTCAGGTCAAAGTGATGAACTGTCCTGCCGCGACGGTGACGGCCATCGCCACATTTAGTGGCATACCGGATTCTTCGGATGCCGCGTTATACAGCAATGGTTCATCTCCAGGTGATGCCACCAATATTGCAATTCAGGTGGCTGAAGATGCAGACAAGAGCAGTATAAAAAGTAACGGCACTTCAATGTCAATTAACATTGATCCAGTATCACATGCGGCGATATTTCCGTTGGCGGGAAGAGTTATTACGCCTACGGGAGATGCGGGGCCGGGAAGAATCAACAGTGTGGTTCTGATGACCTTTACATATCAATAATATTCCTGCAAGCAGGCACCGTGAACAACGTAAATGAGAAAATGTATGGCTTTGGTGTTTTTAATTAAAAGGTGTCTGCTGCTATGCGGTTTGCTGGCAGGGCTGAGCATGTTGTCACCCGCGGCTTTCGCGGCGAACACCGGGTGTGTGAGTTCTCCGGCTATTCCAGGGGTGGCGACTTTAGGTTCCGTTGCCGTGGATACGACTATCCCCGTGGGGAATATTATCCCCGGCACTGAGCGATATTTTAACTTCTCGGGTAACTGTTCCGCCATCAGCGCTGTACCTCAGGGGAGTGTTATCATCACCTGTTACTATGGCTCGGGGACTGAAGTGGCGGGTATGCCCGGGGTATATAATACCGGTGTAAGCGGCATCGGTATCACCTTGATAAACTCTTCTGGTGTGCGTATTTCTGGCGGAGGCGCGAGTTGCGATACCCGAAATACACCTCTCGGCTATATCTCAAACACCAGTGCAAAAACCTATTCCATCAGCATGACGTTAGCGTTAGTCAAAACGTCACCGACGGTGGGCACCGGCACTCTGGTTCAGGCGCAAACCAAATTTGGCATCGGGATATATGCCACCGGTTATGGCCTCGGGAGCAATACCGACAGCTCGGTTTCGTATGCCGGGACTATTAATTATCGGGCTATTTCCTGCGCGGTCAGTACCCTTATCCCCGTGCCACTACCGAAAGTGCCGCGCGCGGATTTTAACGGCATTGGATCCACCGCAGGCGATAAGAATTTCACGGTGCCCGTCACCTGTAATTCGCCCGCCAACGTCAGTGCGTATATGACGTCGGCAGGGTATCTCTCGAAACCTAACGGCGTACTGGCGTTAACGAGCGCTACCGGAAATGCCGGAGGGGTCGGCATTCAGGTCATGTATAACGGCAGTCCTGTAGCCTTTGATAGTTACTTCAACGTAGGGAGTATTATCAGTGCTGGCGGAACGTTAAATATTCCCTTTGTTGCCCGTTATTATCAGGCGGCGAGTCCTGTCACGCCGGGTATCGCCAACGCCACTGCAACCATCACTATGGCCTATCAGTAATGTGCCCCTGATGAGATAGATATTATTTAAATGGAGGTTCAGATGTATGTCTTACGTTATTACCTGCCGCTGATCATTAAAACCATTATTGTCCTGACACTGTTTTGTTGCGTGGTCTGGAGCTTAATACCCGACGGCAGTACGGAATTCTAATCCAACGATATTCTCGATGACTTTTTGCATTGGCACAGGAGAGGGCAGATGTTGCAAATAGTGATAGATGATAAAAATACCTTGTACCGAAAAGGCATGGAGATTTTGCTGGAGCAGATATTTCTGCGTGAAGAGGGTGAGTTAGTGGAATTCCTGCCTCTCACCGAAGACCATGTGGCCACGGCCGACGTTATTGTCAAAAGCGTTGAACCTGGTGAAAGCTATATCTGCAACCCGGTATTACGCGATCGTAAGGCAGTCAGTCTACTCATCGGTATTTACGAAGGGGCAGGCAATCCCTATTTTGGCGAACTGCCTTTGTGTGTCAATAACATGGTATTCATCAACCGGGCCGAAAGTCTCAGCAAGACCAGGGCATTAATTGTGCGTGGCTGGGAAAATAGTGCCCTGAGTGCCAGTAAAAATATTATCCGTAACTGTCAGCGCTGCCTGCATCGGACCCTTTCGCCCCAGCAGGTTAAAGTCGCTGCTCATTTTTATTCCGGCCATAATCCGGAAGAAACCGCTCTCGATTTACAGCTCAATGTGAAAACCGTCTGCGCCCATAAACGGATGATCATGACCAAATTTAATCTTTATTCCGACTGTGAGTTATTGCACTTCCTTAATGGATTGAAAAAACAACAGCTGATGCCCAATGAATTTTCAGAGTGTCTGGCAGGGCGATAATCTTTATTTAGGCTCGGCGTATATTTCAAGGGATGAATATGAAAACTTTGGCTTTATTGCGCCGACGGACTCTCTGTCTGGCGCTGCTGGTCTGTTGCTCGCAGGCTGATGCGGGATTATTGGTTAACGATCCGCAGTTACGCGCTGATTTAGCCTGGCTGGTGGACCGCGATATTATTCAGCTTAATCTCTCCACCTGGCCGCTCAGCCAGGAAGAGGTTACACGGGCGCTTTCCAACGCCAACGCCCCACGTACGATAGCCAACCAGGAAACCCTCGCCCGCGTGCAGCGTCGCCTGGCGGAAGTAAAAGCCCCGCTACGCCTCAATGGCTGGACGCATTCCGCCAGCCCGTCGTTACCGCAGGGATTTGGCAACACTCCTACCAGCGCCCACGGGCTTGGCGCGGCGCTCGCCAGCAGCGGTGAGTTCTGGGATATCAATCTTCAGGGTCAGGCCGAAAGCCATCAGTACATCAGTGACGCCTCACATTTCAACCTCAACGGTGCGTATGCGGGTGTAAAACTGTTTAACCAGTGGCTGGCGTTTGGCGAGATCCCGCAGTGGTGGGGGCCGGGCAATGACGTCAGCACCATTCGCTCCGATGCCGCGCGCCCGGTGGTCGGTTTTATGCTGCAACGTGCAGAGCAAACCCCATTCGACACCCCCTGGCTGGCGTGGCTCGGCAGCTGGCAATATCAGCTTTCAGCCGGGCAACTGCGCCAGTATCAACGCCCGGAAGAGCCTAAGCTGATTGGCGGCAGGCTGACCGCCAGCCCGTTTACTACCCTGGACGTGGGGATGTCACGAATGCTGATGTGGGGCGGGAAAGGGCGACCCAACACCCTGGACTCGTTTGGCGATGCGCTGCTCGGCCGGGACAACACCGGCAGTCAGGACCGGGACCCGGGCGATCAGATGGCAGGCATTGATTTCCGCCTCAAACTGCTGCCGCTAACGGGCCTCCCGCTCAGCCTGTACGGGCAAATCACCGGCGACGATCAGGCGGGAATTTTGCCCTCACACAATACCTTTGTCGGCGGAGTGGAAGGGCATCAGAGCCTTAACGTCGGGCAAGTAAACTGGTATCTGGAAACGGCCGACACCCGTTCGGGCCTGAAAGACACCGGCATCATTTATTATCACTACTGCTATCACGGCGGCTATTACCAGCAGGGTGCTCCGCTGGGCGCGGCGATGGGCGGCGACGGGACGCAGTACTCAGGACGGGTGGAGCTGGTGCTGGAAAATCAGCAGCGGCTGAGCACGCGCCTGGTATGGGCGCGGGTGAATCGCACGTCGCAGCGCATTAATCAGGCGTATCCTGCATCAGCGACGATGAAAGGGATTGCGCTGGCCTGGAGCGTGCCGGTGAACGCCTGGGCCACGGTGGAGACCGGGTTCTGGAGCGGCACGGCGGATACCGGGATGTCAGCCGGATTCCGGCTCACCCCCTCACTTTGAGGTTTTCCCTAACGGCACCACCAGCGGCGTACCGGCCACCGGATCTTCAATAATCAGACTCCGCAGGCCGTAAATCCGCTCAATCAGCTCCGCGGTGACAATCTCTTTCGGCGCGCCTTCGGCCACAATGTTGCCGTCGCGCAGGGCAATCAGATGCGTGGCATAGCGGCAGGCCTGGTTGAGATCGTGCAGCACCGCCGCCAGGGTATAACCCTGCTGGCGATTGAGGTCGCTCAGCAGCTCCAGCAAATCAATTTGATGGCTGATATCCAGCCAGGTGGTCGGCTCGTCGAGCAGCATGATCGCCGTTTCCTGGGCCAGCACCATCGCAATCCACGCGCGTTGGCGCTGGCCGCCGGAGAGGGTATCCACGCTTTGATTCGCCAGTTCCACGACGCCAGTGGCCCGCATCGCCCGTTGCACCGCGTCGTCATCTTCCTGCCGCCAGCGGGCAAACAGCGGCTGGTGCGGATAGCGCCCGCGCGCCACCAGCTCCTGCACCGTGATATCGCCCGGGGTAGTGGCGTTTTGTGCCAGCAGGCCAATGCGTCGCGCGACCTCTTTACTGGCATAACGCTGGATCTGCTCCCCGTCGAGAAACACCTGGCCGTGCTGCGGAGTCATCAGGCGGCTCAAGGTGCGTAACAGGGTCGATTTCCCACAGCCGTTGGGGCCGATGATGGCGGTAAAATGTCCATCCGGAATGGCCACGTTCAGCCCCTCGGCGATGATTTTTTTACCGTAGCTGAGGGTCAGATTTTCGCCTTGCAGGCGAGCGTCAGAGTGGGTCATTTTTTACGAGACTCCTGAATAAGCAGGGCGATGAGATACAGGCCGCCAAGGCTGACGGTCACCACGCCCACTGGAAGCTGGTAAGGCATAAACAGCTGCTGTGCGCCGAAATCAGCAAGCAGAAGCAGCAATGCGCCGCACAGCGCCGACTGGGTCAATCCCCAGCGCGCGGTGCCGCTGAGGCGGCGGGCAATGTGTGGGGCCACCAGCGCAATAAAGGAGATCGGGCCCGCCAGCGCGGTCGATGCCGCCGTCAGCACCACCGCCACCAGCATCATCCATAAACGCGAACGTTCCACCCGCACGCCCAACGCGCAGGCGCTGTCGTCGCCCATTTCCAGCAGCCGCAGTCGGCGTACCAGCAGGGCGGCGAAGACCAGCATCACCAGCAGGATCGGTGCGGAAGGGAAAATTTTTGCCCACGTCAGCCCGTTCAACGATCCGGCGAACCACAGCCCGGCCGACTGTGCGGTTTCCAGTGAGGCGCGCAGCAGCAGCCAGGTGTTGAAGGCCATCAGCATGGCGCGGATCCCGATCCCGATAATAATCAGCCGGAAAGTATCGACGCCATTGCGCCACGCCAGCAGCCAGACCAGCAGCGAGGTCACAATCCCGCCCACCATCGCCGCAAACGCAATGGCGGTTTGATGCTGACCAAACAGCACCATCGCCACCAGCACGCCGCTCCATGCTCCGGTGTTGAACCCCATCACGTCAGGGCTGCCGAGTGGGTTACGCATCAAAGACTGGAAAATCGCGCCGCTGACGCCGAGTGCCGCGCCGACCAGTAGCGCCATCAGCACCCGTGGCAGACGCCATTCGGTGATCACCATTGTCACGTTCCGCGGCGCATCGCCCCACAGCGCGGCCAGCACCTGGCGTAAATCCAGCGTCACCGCTCCGCTGCGCAGGCTATACAGCGCAATGACCAGGCTTACCAGCGTCAGCAGCACGCAACTCCCTACCAGACGGCGAGACGGGGCCATCATGCGACACCTCCGCGCGACGGCTGGCGGCGCACCAGCCAGATAAGCATCGGCGCACCGATAAAGGCGCTCACCACCGAGACGCGCAGTTCACCCGGCACCAGCAGGCGACCAATAATATCGGCAAACAGCAGCAGGGCAGGGGTGGCGAGCAGGGTGACCGGCAGCGACCAGCGGTGATCGCCCCCGACCAACCCGCGAGAAATATGCGGCACCATCAGGCCGATAAACGCAATCGGCCCGACCAGCGCGGTGGCACTGCCGCTCAATACGGTGATGGTCAGCAGCCCTAATAGTTGGGTGCGCGCCACTTTATTCCCGAGCGCGGTGGCGGTATCCGCCCCAAGGCTGAGGCTGTTCAGCGAGCGGCTTAATCCGAGGGCTATCATGATGGCGATAGTGACCGGCACCAGCACCACTTTTAGCGTTTCCAGGGAGCGAATATCCAGCGACCCGGCCTGCCAGAAACGCAGCTGATCGTACACATCGGGATTCAGCAGCGCGATGCCATTGGAGAGGCCATCGAGCACCGCCCCGAGCGCCACGCCCGCCAGGGTCAGACGCACCGGGCTAAGCTGCCCGCCGCCCTGACTGCCGGTGAAGGCCACCAGCAGCGAGGCGATCAGCGCCCCGCCAAAAGCGAGCAACAGTTGCTCCTGCGGCAGCGTCAGACCGAACAGCGCCGCGCCCAGCACGATGGCAAAGCTGGCTCCGGCGTTAACGCCGAGAATGCCGGGGTCGGCAAGCGGATTGCGGGTAAGGGTTTGCATCAGTGCGCCCGCCAGACCCAGCGCGCCACCGGCCAACAGGCCAGCAAGGGTGCGAGGTAAACGGGCGTCAAGAACAATGGTGCAGTCGGGACTGCGACAGGTGCCGGACAGGGCGTCCAGCACCACGTTCAGCGGCAGCGGTTTTGCGCCAATCAGCAGGCTGAGCGCAGCTGCGGCGATCAGCAGAATGAGTAATCCGGGCACGGCGACGGTACGCAGCGTGGCGGCAGAAAACGACATAGCAACGTCCATGATGTGATAATGATAGTAATTATCGTTCTCGATCTTATTCGCCTATGTTAGCATGTGCGACCACGGAAATGGTACCGAAAGTTCGTTGAAGGCCCTGTCATGCAAAGACAATCCTGGCTGCTAAATCTCAGCCTGCTGAAGACTCACCCGGCGTTCCGCGCCGTCTTTATCGCCCGTTTTATCTCCATTCTTTCTCTCGGCCTGCTCGGCGTTGCCGTGCCGGTGCAAATCCAGACGCTGACTCACTCCACCTGGCATGTTGGGCTGGCGGTGACGTTGACCGGCGGGGCGATGTTTATCGGCCTGATGCTCGGCGGCGTGCTGGCCGACCGCTATGAACGCAAGAAGCTTATCCTGCTGGCGCGCGGCACCTGCGGGATCGGTTTTATTGGCCTGTGGCTGAATGCGCTGCTGCCGGAGCCGTCGCTGCTGGCGATTTATCTGCTCGGTATCTGGGATGGGCTGTTCGCCTCGATTGGCGTGACCGCCCTGCTGGCGGCGACGCCTGCGCTGGTTGGGCGTGAAAACCTGATGCAGGCCGGGGCGATAACCATGCTCACGGTGCGCCTCGGGTCGGTGATTTCGCCGATGGTTGGCGGCCTGCTGCTGGCGAGCGGGGGATTCTCCTGGAACTATTTACTGGCGGCGCTCGGCACCTTCATCACCACCCTGACGCTGCTGCGTCTGCCGTTGTTGCCGCCACCTCCGCAGCCGCGTGAACATCCGTTGAAATCCTTACTGACCGGCCTGCGCTTTCTGTTTAATAGCCCGTTGATTGGCGGCATTGCGCTGCTCGGCGCTCTGTTGACCATGGCCAGCGCGGTGCGGGTGCTGTATCCGGCGCTGGCGATGAGCTGGAATATGTCGGCGGCGCAGATTGGCATGTTGTATGCGGCGATCCCGCTCGGGGCGGCGTTGGGGGCGCTCACCAGCGGCAACCTGGCGCGCAGCGTTCGGCCTGGGCAAATCATGCTCCTGACGACCGTCGGTGCGTTCGTCGCCATTGGCTTGTTCAGCCTGATGCCGGTCTGGGCGCTGGGCGTGCTGTGTCTGGCGCTGTTTGGCTGGCTGAGTGCCATCAGTTCACTGCTGCAATATACCTTGATTCAGACCCAAACCCCGGAAGCGATGCTCGGGCGCATTAACGGTTTGTGGACGGCGCAGAACGTCACCGGCGATGCCATCGGCGCGGCAATATTAGGCGGCGTTGGCGCGATGCTCACCCCGGTCGCGGCGGCCTCCGCCAGCGGTTGGGCGTTGGCGATCGTTGGGCTGATTCTGGTGTTGCTGCTTGGAGAGTTGCGCCGCTTCCGCCAGGAAACGGCAGCGGTTTAATCCGGTGGAAGGTGCCCGGTGGTGGCTGCGCCCTACCGGGCCTACACCGCACATTCCGTAGGCCTGGTAAGCGAAGCGCCACCGGGCAAAGGCATCAGCCAAACAACGTTTCCAGACGCTGCAACACCCGCATCGCGCTATAGTAATCAAGGCGGAAGGTTTCGGTCCCGAGCGCATAAACGCGTTTGTTCTGCACCGCCGGCAGGTGTGACAGCAGCGGATTGGCCTCGATGGCGTTGGTATCTTTCTGGTCGCCCGCGAACACAAACAGCGATTCGCCGTTCAGGCCCGCCGCCAGGTTCTCGCCGCCCAGCTGAATAATGTCGTGGCGTTTACCCTGGCTCTGGCTGGTGTGCAGCCCGGCAGGCAGCGGGGCAAGGGTGAAACCTAACTGTTCGAGCAGTTTTCCCTGTGCGGATTCTGGGGTCCACAGGTTCGCGCTGTGGGCGGCAGCGGTGTACACCAGCGCGCTGACCGGCTGCGGCGGCAGCTTCATTTGCTTTTTAAGCGTCGCTAGCTGGGTATCAAATTCGGCGATCCGCGCGGCGGCCTGCTGTTCCTGGCCAGTGATGCTACCCAACTGAGTCAGCAGGGCCTGCCAGCTTTGCGAGTCATAGTTGATAACCAGCGTTGGGGCGATGGTCGACAGCTGATCGTACAGGGCTAACGCCGAGTCGCCGCCGGTAGCACTGATCAGAATCAGATCCGGCATCTGCGCGGCCACGGCCTCGGCATTCGGCTCGCCGATATACAGCCGCGTGAGCTTGCGCTGTTTCGCCACGTCGCTCCACTGGCGCAAAAAGCCCTGTGCATCCGCCACGCGGTTATTCGGCGTGGTGGCCCCGCTGGCAATCACCGGGGCGTCAATCGCCAGCAACGACCCGGTCAGGGTAACGCTGGTGGAGACGATGCGCAGCGGTTTGTGCTCGAGCGTGTGGCTGCCGCGACTGTCGGTCACCTGACGCGGCCAGTCGGCGGCCATGGCTGAGGTTAATCCTAAAAGGCACAGCCCGGAGATGAGCAGGGTATGACGGAAGAAAACGGGGAATTTCACGACGGCAAAGTCCTGTTTTGTTGATGTTAATGAAACTCATTTTCACTTCAAGGCATCTCAGATGCAAGTCGGATGATGCGGCGGAAGTTGACAAGGGACGCTTTTACTTTTAGCTTACCGAACCAAAATATAAATGATAATCATTATTAATATCTTTATCGTTTTGGAGGATGATATGGAAACGTCACCGGCTGAGGCCGTGCAGGAAGTCGCATCAACGCTGTCGCCCGACAACTTCTTTTTTATGTCGCCGTACCGCAGTTTCACCACCTCCGGCTGTTTTCGTCGCATCGAACAGCCCGTGGAAGGCGGTGAAGATTTAGCGGGGGCGTTCCAGCACACCCTCGCCAATGCCTTCGCGCAGGCCAAAGCCGCCGGAATTGAACGTCCGCTGCTGGTGGGCGCGATCCCGTTTGATACCACCCAGCCTTCCGCGCTGTTTATTCCGCAGCACAGCGAGGCGTTTTCCCGCACCGCCAAACAGCACTCCGCGCCTTACGCCGCCAGCATGAAACCGATGCAGGTTCAGGCGCGTCAGGAAATCCCGGAGCAGGACCTGTTCATGGCGATGGTGGCGAGCGCCGCCGAGCTGACCGCCACGCCGAAAGTCGACAAAGTGGTGCTCTCGCGGCTGATCGAGATAACAACTGATACCCACGTCGACACCGGGGCGCTCCTGGAACGGCTCATTGCCCAGAATCCGGCGAGCTTCAACTTCCACGTGCCGCTGCCCGACGGCGGAGTGCTGCTCGGTGCCAGCCCGGAACTGCTGCTGCGTAAAGACGGGGCGCATTTCAGTTCGCTGCCGCTGGCCGGTTCCGCGCGACGTCAGCCGGATAACGTGCTGGACCGGGAAGCGGGCAACCGTCTGCTGGCCTCGCAAAAAGACCGCCATGAGCATGATCTTGTCACCCAGGCGATGAAAAACGTGCTGGCCCCGCGCAGCGATGCGCTGTCGCTCCCTTCCTCACCGCAGCTGATCACCACCCCGACTTTGTGGCATCTGGCGACCCCAATTGAAGGCGAGGCAAAAGCCGGGGAGAACGCGCTGTCGCTGGCCTGCCTGCTGCATCCAACGCCAGCCCTGAGCGGCTTCCCGCACGATGTCGCCAAGCAACTGATCGCCGAGCTGGAGCCGTTTGACCGGGAGCTGTTCGGCGGGATCGTCGGCTGGTGTGATGCCGAGGGTAACGGCGAGTGGGTGGTCACCATCCGCTGCGCCAACGTCCGTGCCAACCACATTCGCCTGTTCGCGGGCGCGGGTATCGTGCCTGCCTCGTCCCCGCTGGGGGAATGGCGCGAAACCGGCGTCAAGCTGACCACCATGCTGAACGTGTTTGGCCTCAATTAAGGATTGACGATGAGTGTTGCATTTACGCCCTGGCCGCCGGAGCTGGCGGCCCGTTACCGGGCAAAGGGGTACTGGCAGGATCTGCCGCTGACCGACATTCTGACGCGTCACGCCGACAGCGAGCGGCTGGCGGTGATCGACGGCGATCGCCGCATTACCTACCGTGAACTGAACGCGCAGGTGGATAACCTGGCGTCGTCGTTGCAGCGTCAGGGGCTGCAAGCGGGGGAAACCGCGCTGGTGCATCTGGGCAACGTAGCGGAATTTTATATCGCGCTATTCGCACTGCTGCGTATCGGCGTGGCCCCGGTGAATGCGCTGTTCAGCCATCAGCGCAGCGAACTGCAGGCCTACGCCACGCAAATTCAACCGGCGTTAGTGATTGCCGACCGGGAGCATGCCCTGTTTGCCGATGACGCCTTCCTCAACGACTTTGTCGACCAGCACGACTCGGTGCGCATCGTGCTGCTGCGTAACGACCATGGGGAACACAATCTTGCGGCGGCCATGGCGCAGCCTGCGGATAATTTTGTGCCGTCACCCACTGACGCAGGCGAAGTGGCTTTCTTCCAACTGTCTGGCGGCAGTACCGGTACGCCGAAGCTTATTCCTCGCACCCATAACGATTATTACTACAGCATTCGCCGCAGCAATGAGATTTGCGCCTTTGATGCGACCACGCGCTATCTGTGCGCGCTGCCTGCGGCACACAACTACGCCCTAAGTTCCCCCGGGGCGCTCGGGGTGTTCCTCGCGGGCGGCTGCGTCATTCTGGCCGCCGACCCGAGCGCCACGCTCTGTTTCCCGCTGATTGAACAGCATCAAATTAACGTCGCGGCGCTGGTGCCTCCGGCGGTGAGCCTGTGGTTGCAGGCCGTTCATGACGACAACAGCCAGGCGCAATTAGCCTCCCTGACGCTGTTACAGGTGGGCGGCGCTCGGTTGTCGGCCACGCTGGCGGCACGTATTCCGGCGGAAATCGGCTGTCAGCTGCAGCAGGTGTTCGGCATGGCGGAAGGGCTGGTGAACTACACCCGTCTGGACGATCCGCTGGAACGTATCATCCACACCCAGGGCTGCCCGATGTCGCCGGATGACGAAGTCTGGGTCGCCGACGCCGAGGGCAATCCGCTCCCGCGTGGCGAAGTGGGCCGTCTGATGACCCGCGGGCCGTATACCTTCCGCGGTTATTACAACAGCCCGGAGCACAACGCCAGCGCCTTCGATGCCAACGGTTTCTACGGCTCGGGCGATCTGATTTCAATCGACGAACACGGCTACATCACGGTACAGGGGCGCGAGAAAGATCAGATCAACCGTGGCGGGGAAAAGATAGCCGCCGAGGAAGTCGAAAACCTGCTGTTACGCCACGAGGCGGTGATCCACGCCGCACTGGTCAGCATGGAAGATAGTCTGCTCGGCGAAAAGAGCTGCGCGTATCTGGTGGTCAAAACCCCGCTGAAGGCGGTGGCCGTCCGTCGTTTCCTGCGTGAGCAGGGCGTTGCTGAATTCAAGCTGCCGGACCGGGTGGAGTGCGTGGACGCGCTGCCGCTGACGCCGGTGGGAAAAGTCGATAAAAAACAATTACGTCAGTGGATTGCGGACCGCGCCCTGGCCTGAAGGAGAAGAGTATGGCAATTCCAAAACTGCAGGCTTATGCGCTGCCCACCGCCGCTGATATCCCGGCTAACAAAGTGGACTGGGCCTTTGAGCCTCAGCGCGCTGCGCTGCTTATTCATGATATGCAGGAGTATTTCCTCAACTTCTGGGGTGAAAATAGCGCGATGATGGAGACCGTGGTCGCCAATATCAAAGCCCTGCGTGACTTTGCCAAACAACACAATATTCCGGTTTACTACACCGCCCAGCCGAAAGAGCAGAGCGATGAAGACCGCGCCTTGCTGAATGATATGTGGGGGCCGGGCCTGACCCGCTCCCCGGAACAGCAGCGGGTGATTGCCGCCCTCGCGCCAGACGAAGCCGACACCGTGCTGGTCAAATGGCGCTATAGCGCTTTCCACCGCTCGCCGCTGGAGCAGATGCTCAAAGAGACCGGGCGCAACCAGCTGGTCATCACCGGGGTGTATGCGCACATCGGCTGCATGACCACCGCCACCGACGCGTTCATGCGGGATATCAAACCGTTCTTCGTGGCCGATGCGCTGGCGGATTTCAGCCGCGACGAACATCTGATGTCGCTGAAATACGTGGCCGGGCGTTCCGGGCGCGTAGTGATGACCGAAGAACTGCTCCCGCTGCCGGGGTCAAAAGCGGCACTGCGGGCGGTGATCCTGCCGCTGCTGGATGAATCCGACGAACCGCTGGATGACGAAAACCTGATTGATTACGGTCTGGATTCGGTACGGATGATGGCCCTGGCGGCGCGCTGGCGCAAAATTCACGGCGATATCGATTTTGTGATGCTGGCGAAGAATCCAACGATTGATGCCTGGTGGGCGCTGCTGTCCCGCGAGGTGAAGTGATGGCCGGATTCGATTTTCACGGCAAAACGGTATGGGTGACCGGGGCGGGCAAAGGTATTGGTTACGCCACCGCCCGGGCATTTGTTGAGGCCGGGGCAGACGTCACCGGTTTCGACCTGGCGTTTGAACAGGCTGACTATCCTTTCACCACGGTGAAAATGGACGTCGCGGATCCGCAGCAGGTGCTGCTGGTCTGTGCGCCACTGTTGCATGACCTGGCGCGGCTCGACGTGCTGGTCAACGCCGCCGGAATTTTACGCATGGGCGCGACGGACGCGTTGAGCCAGGCCGACTGGCAGCAGACCTTCGCGGTCAACGTCGGCGGGGCGTTCAATTTGTTCCAGCAGACAATGGCGAAATTTCGTCAACAGCAGGGGGGGGCGATTGTCACCGTCGCCTCAGATGCGGCGCACACCCCGCGCATTGGCATGAGCGCATACGGCGCATCGAAAGCGGCGCTGAAAAGCCTGGCCCTGACCGTCGGGCTGGAACTGGCGGCGAGCGGCGTGCGTTGCAATATTGTCTCGCCAGGCTCCACCGACACCGACATGCAGCGCACGCTGTGGGTCAGCGATGATGCCGAACAGCAGCGCATTCGCGGCTTCGGCGAGCAGTTCAAACTCGGCATTCCGCTGGGGAAAATTGCCCGCCCGCAGGAAATCGCCAGCACCATTCTGTTCCTCGCCTCTGATTGCGCCAGCCACATTACGTTGCAGGATATCGTGGTCGACGGCGGCTCGACCCTGGGGGCGTGATGATCTGGACGCGTCGATTAAGCCTTGAAGACCTGAATGCCACCAGTGAAGCAACGATGGTAGCGCATCTGGGCATTGTCTATACCCGCCTCGGAGACGACTCCCTGGAAGCCGAAATGCCGGTCGATGCGCGAACCCATCAGCCGTTTGGCCTGCTGCACGGCGGAGCGTCGGCGGCACTGGCGGAAACGCTCGGCTCGATGGCGGGGTATCTGATGACCCGCGACGGGCAGTGCGTGGTCGGCACCGAACTGAACGCCACCCATCATCGGGCGGTATCGCAGGGCAACGTGCGCGGCGTGTGTCAGCCGCTGCATCTCGGCAGACAGACCCAAAGCTGGGAAATCGTGGTGTTCGATGAGCAGGGACGGCGCTGCTGTACCTGCCGGTTAAGCACCATGGTGATAGGGTAATTCCGGGCACTGGTCACGTTGGATCGGCAAGCAACGCGCCGCCGGGCATTGTCTGATTGTCCGGTGGCGCTGCGCTGACCGGACCTACGACAGTGATCTGCTTAACATTGTCGAATTTTTCAACGGTTATCAGGTTGTTAAATCCATCAGGGGTGTTATAGATACAAAATGTAACATCTTCCCCTCACTGATGGAATTTGACCATGAACAACCCAGGGAAATACCTGATATGGGCCATTCTCTCGATCGTGGGAGCCTTCGCCCTCGGCTATATCGCGCTCAATCGTGGTGAACAAATCAATGCCTTATGGATTGTCGTCGCGGCAGTCTGTATCTATCTCATCGCCTATCGTTTTTACGGTCTCTACATCGCCAAAAAAGTGCTGGCGGTCGACCCGACGCGCATGACGCCTGCGGTGCGCCATAACGACGGTCTCGATTATGTTCCGACCGATAAAAAAGTGCTGTTCGGTCATCATTTTGCGGCAATTGCCGGGGCGGGGCCGCTGGTTGGCCCGGTGCTGGCGGCGCAGATGGGCTATCTGCCGGGGATGATCTGGATCCTCGCAGGTGTGGTGCTGGCCGGGGCGGTACAGGACTTTATGGTGCTGTTCGTCTCGACCCGTCGTGACGGACGCTCGCTCGGTGAACTGGTGAAAGAGGAAATGGGCGCAACCGCAGGCGTGATTGCGCTGGTAGCGACCTTCATGATCATGGTCATCATCCTCGCGGTGCTGGCGATGATCGTGGTGAAAGCCCTGACCCACAGCCCGTGGGGGACCTACACCGTGGCGTTCACCATCCCGCTGGCGATTTTCATGGGGATTTATATTCGCTATCTGCGTCCGGGACGTATTGGCGAGGTGTCGGTGATTGGCCTGGTGATGCTGATTTTCGCCATTATCTCTGGCGGCTGGGTAGCGGAGAGCCCAACGTGGGCACCGTGGTTTGATTACACCGGCGTTCAGTTGACGTGGATCCTGGTGGGCTATGGCTTCGTGGCGGCGGTGCTGCCGGTGTGGCTGCTTCTGGCGCCGCGTGACTATCTCTCGACCTTCCTGAAAATCGGCACCATCGTCGGACTGGCGATCGGCATTCTGATCCTGCGCCCGACGTTGACCATGCCTGCGTTGACTAAATTCGTGGACGGCACCGGCCCGGTGTGGACCGGCAGCCTGTTCCCGTTCCTGTTTATCACTATCGCCTGTGGGGCGGTATCGGGCTTCCATGCCCTGATTGCCTCAGGCACCACGCCGAAGATGCTGGCTAATGAAGGCCAGGCCTGCCTGATCGGTTACGGCGGGATGCTGATGGAGTCGTTCGTGGCGATCATGGCGCTGGTAGCGGCCTGTATCATTGATCCCGGCGTGTACTTCGCGATGAACAGTCCGATGGCGGTGCTGGCTCCGGCAGGAACCACCGACGTGGTGGCCTCTGCGGCGCAGGTGGTCAGCAGTTGGGGCTTTGCGATTACGCCGGATACCCTGACGCAAATTGCGAAGGAGGTTGGCGAGCAGTCAATTATCTCCCGCGCGGGCGGGGCGCCGACGCTGGCGGTGGGCATGGCCTATATTCTGCACGGTTCGCTCGGCGGGTTGATGGATGTCTCCTTCTGGTATCACTTTGCGATTCTGTTCGAGGCGCTGTTTATTCTCACCGCGGTCGATGCCGGAACGCGTGCGGCGCGCTTTATGTTGCAGGACTTATTAGGGGTGCTCAGCCCGAACCTGAAACGTACCGATTCGTTACCGGCGAACCTGCTGGCGACGGCGCTTTGCGTGCTGGCGTGGGGCTACTTCCTGCATCAGGGCGTGGTCGATCCGCTCGGCGGGATCAACACTCTGTGGCCGCTGTTCGGGATCGCCAACCAGATGCTGGCGGGCATGGCGCTGATGCTCTGTGCGGTGGTGTTGTTCAAGATGAAACGTCAGCGTTATGCCTGGGTGGCTTTGGTGCCCACCGCGTGGCTGCTGATTTGTACCCTGACCGCAGGCTGGCAGAAAGCGTTCAGCCCGGATACTAAAGTCGGTTTCCTCGCCATCGCCAACAAGTTCCAGGCGATGATCGACAGCGGTAAAATTCCGGCGCAGTATACCGAGTCTCAGCTGTCGCAGCTGGTGTTTAACAACCGTCTGGATGCCGGTCTGACCATCTTCTTTATGGTGGTGGTCGTGGTGCTGGCGCTGTATTCGGTGAAAACCGCACTGACGGCACTGAAAAACGACAAACCGACGGCGAAAGAGACGCCGTATGAGCCGATGCCGGAAGATGTTCAGCAGATTGTGGCGCAGGCCAAGAGCGCACATTAAGTTGGGTTGCCCCTCACCCTAACCCTCTCCCCATAGGGGCGAGGGAAAGTTTTCTCCTTCTCCCCTATGGGGAGAAGGTCGGGATGAGGGGAAAACACCACAGGAGTTTCTATGTTCGACACACTTTCAAAAGCTGGAAAATACCTCGGCCAGGCGGCCAAAATGATGATTGGCGTGCCTGACTACGACAACTACGTCGCCCACGTGCGCCTGACCCATCCGGACCAGACGCCGATGACCTATGAAGAGTTTTTCCGCGAACGGCAAGACGCCCGCTACGGCGGTAAAGGCGGCGCGAAGTGCTGTTAGCGCCGGAGAATTACCCCTCTTTCGGCAGAAACAGGCTGATTTGCTCCTGCGTGCAGCCGTAAATTGCGGCCAGTTTTTCACGCGTGCGTTTTTGCGGGCGGGAGTCCACCGCTTCGAGTTGTGATACCGCCGACTGGGTAATGCCCAGTTTGTCTGCCACCTCTTGTTGTGACAGACCACGGTAAATGCGCCATGCGGCCTGCAGGCTGACGCTTTCATCGATCGTCAGGCAGACGACTTCATGGGGAATAGCGATATCGTCGTATTCATCATGCTCAATAGGGATTTCCTCCCAGTTTTCTGCTTCTTTTTCATCTTCGACCGGCAGTCGGTCCAGCATCAAGTTGAACCAAACGTGGTAAGGCACCACGACATACTCGGTGTTCCCTTTTTCATCTTTTATAAACTGTATATTCATAGGGCATCTGTTCCTCATGAAAGGTATATGTTTTTGACGTTCTGCGCCGTACCGCCACGACAAAGCAGATTTTAAGATCCTCACCGCGATGGGTGAAGATAACCCGATAATCCCCTACTCTGAGCCGATAGTGATCTGCTGGTGACGTCAGTTTCTGAAGATCCAACTGCGGGGCTCTATTGTCGCTGAGGCATTCTAATTTCATCCTGATGCGCTGCTTGTAACGTTGGTCTATAGACATCAGATCTTTTTTTGCCGATTTCGACCACTGGATCGTTAATTTCATTTGCATAGTATTCCCTTACGAACATAAGTAAATAATTAGATTATTAGTGATGGTTGTATTAGAAAATATCTCACACTTTAGACTGCGTGGAAGAAGAGAGAAAGCAGGCGATGTTTACGCTGCGAGGCAGGCTGGGCGCGCCTCTGCCGGAGGGCAGAGGCTTGCATAAAAATGGGAAGGGGGGTCGCAAAAGCAAAAGTTTGAAAACGGACTCAGGCGTTCACGCCGCCGTCGACGTCCAGTCCGGTGCCGGTGATTTGCCCGGCGGCGGGGCTGGCGAGGAAAGTGACCGCGGCGGCGATATCCTCGGGTTTACCGTAATGACCTAGCGCAATATGCTGCAGTTGGCCTTTGGCCTCTTCCCCGTCAGCCGGGTTCATGTCGCTGTCCGTCGGGCCGGGATGGACCAGATTGACGGTGATCCCTTTCGGGCCTAAATCGCGGGCCAATCCACGGGTGAACGAGTTCAGCGCGGATTTGCTCATCGAATACACTGCAATGCCTTCAAACGCTACGCGGTTCGCCAGACAGCTGCCGATATTGATGATTCGGCCACCCTGACCGAGATGCGCCAGCGCGGCCTGGGTCGCAATCACCACCCCGCGAATGTTGACCCCAATCACCGCATCAATATCCTCCAGCGACATCGATTCCAGCGGGCCGCCGCGCGCAATTCCGGCGTTGTTGACCAGAATATCCAGCCCGCCGAGGGTTTCAGCGGTCTGATTTACCGCCTGCACAATGGCCTCGGCATTGCTGCTGTCGGCCTGAATGGCGTGGCCTTTACGGCCCAGGGCGCGAATTTCCTCCGCCACGGCCTGCGCTTTATCCGCCGATTTTTCGTAAGTGATAACCACATCAGCCCCGGCATTCGCCAGCGACAGCGCGATAGCCCGTCCAAGCCCACGACTGGCCCCGGTGACCAGGGCGCGTTTACCTGTCAGATCGATCTGCATAGTAACTCCAGGTGATAGTTGAGAATCATCACTAGTTATAGAGGGCGAAAAGCCCCCGTCAATTGGCGAAACGAGGGGTATAGATTTAGACGTTCAGAATGAAGCGCTTAGGGCTTCAACCTTTACAAATGCGGCGCGCAGTGAGTCGGTGGTGACGGGCACCGGCAGGGCATGAATGGATTCAACCGGGCGTAAGGTATGCGCAATAACCTTTTCCAGTGCGGCACTGTCGTTAATATCGACCTCAAGTTCTGCCAGGGAGGTCGGCAGGTTGAAACGCTGATAGGCCGCGACCAGACGGGCCAGAACCTCGTCCTGCCCGAGTAGCGCGCTTTGCACCAGAATGCCGTAGGCGACTTTGGTGCCGTGCAGGTATTTCTCGGTCTGCGGCAGGACCGTCAGCCCATTGTGAACCGCGTGGGCCGCGGCGACACGGGTATAGCGCTCGCCCAGGCCGCCGACCATTCCGCCTCCGGCGATAATCGCATCCACTACGTCGAGAAAGGCCCGGCTCAATTTCCCCTGGCGTTGATCCGCCAGCGCCGCCTCGCTGTGTTCGAGCAGCACATCGTGGATTGCCAGCGCGCCGTTTAAGCCGAGCCGGACCGTTAACGGCAGTTCATCCGGCGTGGGGGCCAGCACCACCGCTTCATACCATTTCGCGAGCGTATCGCCGATGCCCGCCAGCAGATATTCCGCAGGGGCGTTGAGGATCACGTCCGGTTCGACCAGCACCAGAAAATTGGCGTCGTCGAATATCTCAAACTGTAACGCTTGTCCGGCATCGTTGTACCACACCGATAGCGGCGTCCACGCGGCGCAGGTAGCGGCCACGGTCGGTAAGCCTACGAACGGCACCCCGCGTCGACGGGCTACGGCTTTGGCGGTGTCCAGCACCGTCCCACCGCCGACGCCAATCACCACCGACGGATTTTCCCCGCCACTTTCGGCCAGGGCGCTGACGTCACGCTCGCTGCAATGCCCCTTGAACAGCAGATGCGTCGCGCCGTCAGTTTCAAACGCAGAGGGCAGGAAAGGGCGGGCCCCTTCGAGGGCGCGTTCGCCGTAAATCCACACCGCGCGGGAAAGCTGGTCCGGCGTGAAGAAGTCCGCCAACCGCTGAAAACTGCCGCGATGCGAGAAATAGTTGGCGGGCCCGACGACCACACGAATATCGGTGTTGCTCATTTGTTATGTCCTTGTGTATTATCGCTCCCCAGATGGTATGTCTGGACATCTGGAAGGCTAATATTATTTTGCTTTATCTTATGCCTTTTACGCCGTTGTCTGTCAACGGCGGGTGTGGAACAGTCCACGAATCAGACGATTAACGATAAGGGTATGCAGCGAATGGTAGCCAATCGCCTTGAGATGCGTGGTATCAGCCTGGCCTTCTCCGGTTTTAAGGCCTTAACGCAGGTGGCGTTCACGCTCACAGGCGGATCGGTGCATGCGCTGACCGGGGCCAACGGCGCAGGAAAATCGACGCTGATGGCGGTGCTGTGCGGCACCTATGACCATTACGAAGGCGAGATTGTCATTAACGATGAGGCGGTCGGCATCCGTTCCCCCCGTGATGCCAAACAGCTGGGTATCCATCTGGTGCAGCAGGAAGTCGACGTGGCGCTGGTGCCGGGGCTGTCGATTGCCGAAAACATCCTGCTCGACCATCTGGCCGATCCGGGATATCGCTTCAGCTGGCGGCAGGTGCGTCAGCAGGCCAGGGCAGCACTGGCGCAGCTTGACGTGGATCTCGACGTTAAGCGTTCAATCGACAGCTGTTCACTGGCGGAAAAACAGCAAATTTTGCTGGCGCGGGCGTTGTCGCACCGCTGCCGTTTTCTGATCCTCGATGAGCCCACGGCCCCGCTCGACAGCCACGAAAGCGAGCGCCTGTTTGCGGTGGTGAAACGTCTGCAACAGCAGGGCATCGGGGTGGTGTTTATCTCGCACCGTATTCATGAGTTAAAAGCGATTTGCGACACCCTGACGGTGCTGCGCGACGGTCGCTTAATCGAAAGCGGCCCGATGGCGCGACTGAGCGGCGAGCAGATCGTTGAGAAAATGCTCGGCCACGAACTGACTGACATTTTCCCGCCGCGCCGTGAAGCACATAGCGATGAGGTGGTGTTGCAGGTCGATGGCCTGCACGACCCGCATCTGCTGCGGGACATCTCGTTGCGCCTGCGCAAAGGCGAGATTCTCGGTATCGCCGGGTTGGCGGGGGCCGGGAAAACCGAGCTGTGCAAAGCGCTGTTTGGCGCCAGCAAATGCCGGGTTGACCGCGCCGAGCTGAACGGCCAGCCGTGGCGGCCGCGTGACCCGGCGGATTCCGTCACCCGAGGACTGGCGCTGGTACCCGAGGAGCGGCGTAAAGAGGGGATTTTTATCGACGAATCTATCGGCATGAATCTGGCGGTGGGGGCAGATAACAGCTTCTCGCGCTGGAGCCTGTTCGGTCATCGTCAGGCGTGGCGCTGGGCAGAAGAGGTGATTGCCCGGGTTGGCATTCGCACCATTGGCCCAGGGCAAACGCTGCGTCGTCTGTCCGGCGGCAATCAGCAGAAAGTGGCGATCGGTAAATGGTTGCGCGGTAACGCCAGCGTGCTGATTTTTGACGAGCCGACCAAAGGGGTCGACGTCAAAGCCAAAACCGACCTGTTTAACCTGATTGATGGCCTGGCCCGGGAAGGCAAAGGCGTGATTTATGCCTCCGGCGAATTCGCCGAGCTGGTCGGCCTGTGTGACCGCATCTGCGTCCTGTGGGATGGGCGCATTGTGGCAGAAGTGGCGGGCGCTGACGCCCGCGAAGAAACCCTACTTTATTACTCCACCGGAGGAGCGGCGTCGTGAGCAAGGCCCTGACAGTTAAGGCGACGGCATCGGGCCGTCAGCAGTTTTTCGATTTTCTCTATAAGTGGGGCATGTTGCTGACCGTGGTCGCGCTGGTGGTGATTTTTGGCCTCGCCTCGGACAACTTCCTCGACCCGTTCAACATCATCAACATTTTGCGATCCATCGCAATCGTGACGGTGATTGCGGTTGGGGTGTCGATTTCCCTGACCGTCGGCGGGTTCGATCTGTCGGTTGGGTCAACCGCCTCACTGGCCAACGCGCTGGTGATTTCCCTGTTCGTCTGGCACGGGTTTGGCACCACCGAAGCCATCGTGGTCACCCTGCTGCTGTGTACCCTGGTCGGGCTGTTTAACGCATTTTTGATTGTCATTCTGCGCATCCCCGACATGCTCGCGACGCTGGCCAGCCTGTTCGTAGTGCAGGGCGTGGCGGCGACCTACAGCTTCGGCGGATCGGTAACCGAAAACATGGTCCTGCCGAGCGGAGAGATGGCGGAGGGCACTATTCCGGCGGCGTTCGGCCTGCTCGGTCAGGTGCCGACCATCGTGATTATCATGCTGGTGGTCACCGTGGTAGCACAGCTGGCGCTGTCGCTAACCACCCACGGTCGGCGGATGTATGCCATAGGCGGCAATCCGGAGGCCGCGCGCCTCTCCGGCCTGCGTACGACCCGTTACAAAGTGGCGGCGTATGTGATCGCCTCGCTGCTCGCCGGGCTGGGCGGCATTCTGCTGGCTTCGCGTATTGGCTCCTCGCAGGTTAACGCGGGCAGTGGGTATCTGATGGATGCGGTGGCGGCGGCGTGGATTGGCTTCTCGCTCGCCGGTTCGGGCAAGCCTAATGCGCTGGGTACGCTGGTCGGCGCGGTGATTTTGGGCGTGCTGTCGAACGGGCTGGTGATGCTGTCGGTTCCGTATTACGCCATGGATATTATCAAAGGTCTGGTGCTGGCTGGCGCGCTGGCGCTGACCTATTTTCAGCGCCGAACATAACAATAAGTCAGACATAACAACACTCAACACAACATTCAGGGTAAAGATAATGAAAAAAATCACGCTGTCGCTTATCGCACTGGGCTTGTTCAACGCCGTTAATGCCTTTGCGGAAACCCCGACGCCGGTTCCGGCGGCGATCGCCAACCACAGCGGACCGATCCGCATTGCGGTTATTCGTAATCTCGGCTCGGACGACAACACCACCCAGTTCGTTTCCGGGGCGATTCAGGAAGGCAAGAAGCTCGGCTTTAAGGTCAGCACTTTTTTGAGCAACGGTGATGACGCCAAATTCCAGGACTTCGTCAATCAGGCGATCAGCCAGAAATATGACGGGATCATCCTGTCCCAGGGCCGCGACCCGTACTCCACCGCGCTGGTGAAAAAAGCCGTGGACGCGGGCATCAAAGTAGCGGTGTTTGATACCGCCGTGAACGGGGAGATCCCTGGCGTGACCGTCACTCAGCAGGATGACGCCTCTCTGACCGATCTCTCGTTCGGCCAGCTGGTGAAGGATTTCAACGGCAAAGCCAACATTATCAAACTGTGGGTGGCCGGTTTCCCACCGATGGAGCGTCGTGAAGCGGCCTACAAAACGCTGCTGAAACAGAATCCGGGCATCAAAGAGCTGGAATCTATTGGCGCGGTCTCCTCCGACGTGCAGGGTGATACTGCCAACAAAGTCGGCGCGGTGCTGGCGAAATACCCGAAAGGCAAAATCGACGCTATCTGGGGCACCTGGGATGCGTTCAGCCAGGGCGCATATAAGGCGCTGAAAGAGAACGGTCGTACCGAAATCAAACTCTACAGCATCGACGTTTCCAACCAGGATTTACAGCTGATGCGCGAAGCGGGCAGCCCGTGGAAAGTCAGCGTGGCGGTGGATCCAAAACTGATCGGTGCCACCAACGTGCGCCTGATAGCGAATAAAATCGCCGGGGAACCGACGCCTGCCACCTATGATTTCAAAGCCGCGGCGATCCCGCAGGCGCTGCTGGCGGCGCAACCGGGTGCGGTGAACGTGGCGAGCCTCGGCAAAATCATCCCATGCTGGGGCCAGACCGAAGATTTTATCGCCCCGTGGTTCGCCACCCTTGAAGCGAAAGCCAAATGAGTGCCTGGCCGACGCCTGACTACAGCCGCAATATGCGGCTGATCGGGCACAGCGACCAGGGCGGCAGACCGGATGGTGTGCAGCTGATGGTCCATCGCGGTTATGCGTATATCGGACATATGGTGTCGCAAGGGTTTTCCGTGGTTGACGTGCGCGACCCGAAAAACCCGAAAACGGTGGCGTATATTCCTGCGCCGCCGGGCACCTGGAATGTGCATTTGCAGGCCCATGACGATCTGCTGTTGGTGATCAACGCCCGCGACCTGTTCGCTGACGCGCGCTTTGCCGATGAAAAGGTGTATTACACCCGTTCCGTCGGCGAAACGGTCAGCGACGTGCAGGACCAAGGCTGGAGCGCAGGGCTGCGGGTGTTTGATATTTCCACCCCGGATAAGCCGCGTGAAATCAGCTTCCTGTCACTCAACGGGATCGGCATTCACCGCATCTGGTATGTCGGTGGGCGTTGGGCGTACGTCTCGGCCCTGATTGAGGGCTTTAGCGATTACATCTTCCTGACCATTGATTTAGCCGACCCGCGCAGGCCGGAAGTGGCGGGGCGCTGGTGGCTGCCGGGCATGAATCAGGCGGCAGGAGAAACGCCCGACTGGCCCGAGGGTAAACGTTATGCGCTGCATCATGCGATTATCGCCGGGGATACCGCCTACGGTAGCTGGCGCGACGGTGGGTTAACGATTCTCGACGTTAAAGACCGTACCGCACCGAAGCTGATTGCCCATCGCAACTGGAGTCCGCCGTTCGGTGGTGGGACGCATACCGCCCTGCCGTTGCCGGACCGCGACCTGCTGGTGGTGCTGGACGAAGCGGTGCTCGATAATCAGGCAGACGGCGAGAAGCTGATATGGCTGTTTGATATTCGCGAACCGTCGAACCCGGTCAGCATTGCCACCTTCCCGCAGCCCGATGAAACGGACTACGTGGCGAAAGGCGCACATTTTGGACCGCACAATCTGCATGAGAACCGGCCAGGCAGCTTTGTCAGTTCGACCCTGATTTTTGCGACTTATCAGAATGCGGGCGTGCGTGCCTACGACATTACTAATCCGTATCGCCCGGTGGAAACCGGGGCGCTGGTGCCTGCCGCGCCGCAGCGAATGATGGACACCCGGCCAGGCCGTCCACGGATTATTCAGTCGTGCGATGTGTTCGTCGATGCGCAGGGGATTATCTACAGCACCGATTACAACGGCGGGCTGTCGGTGATTGAGTATCTGGGATAAGTAAAACCCTCGCCGCAGGCGAGGGGCTCAGGCTCAGCTGTACTGGCGAACCCGGGCAATCAACGCATCCGCACCGTCAATTTTGTCTGCCAGCACAATCAGTGCCCGACCCAACGCAATCGCATGGCGCAAACATTCGTGGCGCATGGCGTCATCTTTAATGGTGTCGATATCCGCCACGTGCGACAGGCCCACGCTGCGGCGAATTAGCTCCGTGCCGCAGAAACCGACCGCATCGTGCCACACCTTTTTCAGGAATTCGCTGGCATAACCCGGGAAAGCGAGCGCCGCATCGCGGGATTTTTCCGTCGCCAGCGCCTGGAAACGCTCGGCAAAGGTGTTCCACAGTTCCTGAATATCGGCCAGACGCTGCTCGCGTCCGGCGGCGGCATCGCGAATGCCTAACTGGCCCGGTAGGCCGCAGTAGTTCAACAGCAGATTGCCAATCGCGGTGCCGATGTCAAAGCCGATGGGGCCAAAGTAACCAAACTCCGCGTCGATCGCCTTCAGGCTACCGTCTGCCACAAAAATCGACCCGCTGTGAATGTCTCCGTGCAAAAGCGCTTCGGCCTGTGAGAAGAAACGGTGCTTCAGCGAGGCGACCGCCAGTTTGAGCTGAACGTCATCGCGCAGGGCGGCCACGTCGGCGTCGAGTTCTGCCGGATAATTATTACGCTCGTGTACCTGGTACGGGTCGTTGAAGAACAAGTCTTCCGTAATTTCGCACATTTCCGGGTTGATGAAATTTGCCACCTGGGCCTTTTTCTGGTGCGGATGCAGGTAAAAATCACTGGTGTGAAACAGGGTCTGCGCCAGGTAATGCCCGAGCTGTTGCGCGGCCTGGGGGTAATACGCTCCCTGAATCAGCTCTCCGCGCCAGATGCGGTGGTCGGACAAATCTTCCATCACCATCACCGCCAACTGCGGATCGAAATGGTGGATTTTGACCGTGTGTTCCGGGGCGTGCTGGTAATGCTCCACCAGGGTCTGCGCTTCGAGACGGGCGCGATCCAGCGTTAAGGGCCAGGATTCGCCCACGCAGCGCACATAGGGCAGGGCCTGTTTGACGATAACGCGGCTCACGCCGTGCGTATCGAAAATTTTAAACACCAGGTTAAGGTTGCCGTCGCCGACCTCCTGCGCCGAAATCAGCTCGGACGGGTCTGCAAGCCCACCAAATTGCTGCGCATAGGCCACCGCATCGTGGGCTGTGAAGGTATGGTATTGCGACATTGCCTCGATCCTCATGTTCTCTTGATCAGATAGCCAGAAATAAAGCCATTCAGACGTCTATACATCTGGAATTCATCCTGACACAATGTGACACAACAACGCAACAGGGATTTAACGATATGCAGACATTACAGACCACCAGCCTGCGGGTGCGGGACAATCAGCTGTTTATTCTGGATCAGCAGGCGCTGCCGCAGGAGTCGCGCTGGCTGGATGCCAATAGCGTCGAGGCGCTGGTGGGCCATATTCACGCCCTGCGGGTGCGCGGTGCCCCGCTGATTGGTCTGTCGGCCAGCCTGCTGTTGGCGCTACTGGCGGAGCGGGGCCTGAACCGCGACCAGTTGTTGGATGCGCTGGAAACGCTGCGTGCCTCGCGCCCGACGGCGGTGAACCTGATGAATAACCTCGACCGGATGAAGCTCGCGTTAGCGCAGGAACGTTTCGTGCCCGGGCTGGTGGCTGAAGCCTTGCGCTTGATCGAAGAAGATAAACAGCTGTGCGAGCGTATCGCCCTGGCGGGGAGCCAACTGGTGAAACCCGGCAGCCGTCTGCTGACCCACTGCAATACCGGCGGGCTGGCGACGGCGGGCGTGGGCACCGCGCTTGGGGTGATCAATTTCGCCCATCGGCAGGGTAACGTCGCTAACGTCTGGGTGGATGAAACCCGTCCGCTGTTGCAGGGCGGGCGGCTGACCGCGTGGGAGCTCGGCGAGCTTAGCGTGCCGTACCAACTGATCACCGATTCGATGGCGGCGAGCCTGATGGCGAAAGGGCAGGTGGATGCCGTGTGGGTCGGGGCTGACCGCATCGCTGCCAACGGCGATGTGGCCAATAAAATCGGCACCTATTCCCTGGCGGTGCTGGCGAAATTCCACGGTATTCCGTTCTACGTTGCCGCCCCGCAAACCACTCTCGACCCGAACTGCCCAAACGGGGAGGCCATCCCGATTGAACAGCGCGCTGCGGCCGAAGTCACCGGCGTAGCGGGCAGTTTTGGTGCCGTGCAGTGGGCGCCAGAAGACGCGCAAGTCTACAACCCGGCGTTCGACGTCACGCCCGCAGCGCTTATCAGCGGCTGGGTTTTGGATACCGGCGTGGTCACCCCGACAGAAGTGGCGGCGGGGAGGTTTGCACAACGATGATTAGGGTGGAACCCTCCGATCCGCGCTCGAGCGAATCGCAACAACTTATCGCGCAGCTGACGGCAGAACTCGCCCGCATCACCGGAGAGGGGGGAACAGCCTCGTTCAGCCTCGAGGATATAGAGAGTGAACGTGCGATGTGGGTGTTGGCCAGAAATCAGCAGGGAGAATCCATCGGGTGTGGCGCGATCAGACCCTTATCAGCCGACACGGCGGAGCTAAAACGCATGTACTCGACCGGGCGTGAACCGGGCACGGGGCACGCACTGTTACTGGCATTGGAAGCCGCGGCTATCGGGCTGAATTACCGTTATATCCTGCTCGAAACCCGAAAAGTCAATCAGCGTGCGGTCGCCTTTTATTTAAAGCAGGGATACCAGGTTACGGAAAACTACGGCAGGTATGTTGGCAGAGATGAAGCCATCTGCTTTCGCAAGGCATTATCCTGAGGGGCAAGCCCGTAACACCGCCATTGCCCCCCATGCGACCGCTAAAATCCGTCAGCAGCATGAGCAGATGGGTTTCCACGAAGGATGGGGGATAGTGCTGGATCAACTGGTGGCGTATGCGAAGGGGTTGAAGGAGGGAGTGTCGCAGTGTTGTTGGGCAACGGTGTCGTCTGATGCCCTCACCCCGGCCCTCTCCCGCAGGGAGAGGGAGAAAACCGCACCGGACATTCCCTCTCCCTGAGGGAGAGGGTTAGGGTGAGGGGGAAAGCGTTACGCCAGTTTCGGATATCCCGCCGCAATCTCACTCCCGGTGAACTGCGCAATCCAACCCTCTGGATTATCGAAGATGCGGATGGCGGTGAAGTTCGGCTCCGACCCCATATCAAACCAGTGCGGCGTGCCTGCGGGCACTGAAATCAGATCGTTTTTCTCGCACAGCACCTGATACACCTCATTGCCGATATGCAGGCAAAATAGCCCTGCGCCTTCCACAAAGAAACGCACTTCGTCTTCACCGTGAGTATGCTCGTTGAGGAATTTCTCACGCAGAGCCTCCTTCTGCGGGTTGTCGGCGCGCAGGCTGATCACATCCCAGCTCTGGTAGCCTTTTTCCTGCACCAGTTTGTCGATCGCGTGTTGGTAGGCGTGAATCACCGTTTCCGGGGTGGGATTGACGCCCAGATCCCGGTCCGCCTGCCAGCGTTCGAAGCGCACGCCTTTACCGTTCAGCTGCTGCTGAATTTCATGGCCGTCGGTGCTGTGCCAGGTCGGCTCGCTGGCGTGAGTATCAGAGAAAATAGTCAGGGCGCTCATGAGGGGATCTGCTCCGGATGAATTTTATCGAAACGAGGAACCTGATGATGGTGACTGGCCGTATCGCCGTCGCCACGAATTAACTGCACGGTACGAAACCCGGCCTGCTCGGCGGCGTCCAGCTCCTGATGAATATCGGACAGGAACAGGATATGCCCGGCAGAGTGGCCAATGTGCTCAGCGATGGTCTGATAAGACTGCACCTCGCGCTTGGCGCCCACGTGGGTGTCAAAGTACCCGCTGAACAGATGAGTAATATCACCTTCGTCGCTGTAGCCAAATAACAGTTTTTGCGCTGCAACCGAGCCGGAGGAATATACATACAGATCAATGCCTTCTGACTTCCACTTTTCGAGTGTTGGCAATACATCCGGGTAGAGATGACCGGTGAAATCCCCGTTCACGTAGCCGTCGCGCCAGATTAACCCTTGCAGCGCTTTCAGGGCGGTAGATTTGCGGTCCTCATCCATAAAGGCGAACAGCGTTGGGATGAGCTCGGCGGGGCTGGCGTTCGGCTGAGCGATCTCCTCGCGCAGATTTTCCAGAATCGATTTTACCGGGTCGGAAAACTGTTGGTCGGTGATAAACGCCGCCAGACGCTCACGCGCATAGGGAAACAACACGTTGTGGACGAAGCGAATATCGCTGGTGGTGCCTTCAATGTCGGTCACAATGGCGCGGATCATGGTTTCTCCAGTTGACGTAAGCGCAGTTCGCATTCAAATAAAAATTCCAGCCCTTCCAGATGACGGCGGGCTTCAGCCACGTCGCGTCCCCAGCAGGTCAGGCCGTGGCCGCGCAGTAAAAAGCCATAGCTGAGCGGACGTTCTGCCCCGTAGTGTTCAATGCGACGGGCGAGCCCGTCAATATCCTGGTCGTTGTCGAATACCGGAATGGCGACGCTGTCGAGATGGCTGCTCTGACCGCGCAGTGATTTTTGCATCTCATAGCCGTGCAGAACCAGTTCGGCCGATTTTTCGATCCGAGACAGCACGGTAGCGTTCGCCGTGTGGACGTGCAGCACCGCGCCGGCCTCGGGAAACAGGCGATAGATCAGGGTGTGTAGGCCCGTTTCGGCAGAGGGTTTGCGCCCGGAGGGCGCCTGATTGGAGGCTATCTCGACCTGTAAAAAATCGGCATGGGTCAGGCTGCCTTTGTCTTTGCCGGATTCACTCAGCCAGCACCAACGGTCGTCTTCCCGGACGGACATATTGCCGCCAGTCGCGGGGGCCCAGCCTTTGGCCCCTATCCAGTGACAGGCTTCGACGAGGGCAGTGAGTTGCGGGTGTACGGTCATTTACCATTCTCCGACAGGAATATCGTTATCGTTTAGACGTCTAAGCGTCTTGATTGCCAAATACTAACATCGTGTTATAGTGGCAGCAACAACCGCATTACATTCGGGTAAAACGAGCATGAGCAACAACCGTCTGATTCCGCAAAGCAAACTCCCTAATCTTGGCACCACGATCTTTACGCAGATGAGCGCGTTGGCGCAGGAGTTTCAGGCGATTAACCTGTCGCAAGGATTTCCGGATTTTGACGGGCCACATTATTTACAGCAACGTCTGGCGCATCATGTTGCACAGGGTGCCAATCAGTATGCGCCGATGACCGGTGTCCCGGCGTTACGGGAAGCGATCGCTGCGAAAACAGCGGAGCTGTACGGCCACACGCCGGATGCCAATACCGACATCACCGTGACGGCGGGGGCGACAGAAGCCCTGTATGCGGCGATCACTGCCCTGGTGCGCGAAGGTGATGAAGTTATCTGTTTTGACCCGAGCTATGACAGCTACGCGCCCGCGGTGGCGCTTTCCGGCGGGGTGCTGAAGCGTATCGCCCTGCAACCGCCGCATTTTCGCGTCGACTGGCAAGCGTTCACTCAACTGCTGAGTGAGAAAACCCGGCTGGTTATCCTCAATACGCCGCATAATCCGTCGGCGACGGTGTGGCAGAAAAGTGATTTTGCAGCGCTGTGGCAGGCGATTGCCGGGCACGAAATTTATGTGCTGAGTGATGAAGTGTATGAACATATTAGTTTTGCAGACGTTGGCCATGCCAGCGTCCTGGCGCACCCTCAACTGCGCGAGCGCGCGGTGGCGGTGTCGTCGTTTGGCAAAACCTTCCACATGACCGGCTGGAAAGTGGGCTACTGCGTGGCACCCGCGGCAATCAGTGCCGAACTGCGTAAAGTGCATCAGTATCTGACCTTTGCCGTTAATACGCCGGCGCAGCTTGCGCTGGCGGATATGCTGCGCAGCGAGCCGCAGCATTATCGTGAGTTACCGGAATTTTACCGCGCGCGTCGGGACTTATTTATCAACGCGCTCGGTAACAGTCGGCTGGAAATTTTGCCGTGTGAAGGCACTTATTTCCTGCTGGCCGACTACAGCGCCATTTCCGATATGGACGATGTCAGTTTCTGCCAGTGGCTGACCAAAGAAGTGGGCGTGGCGGCCATTCCGCTGTCGGTATTCTGCGCCGATCCGTTCCCGCATAAGCTGATTCGTTTGTGCTTTGCGAAGCAGGAATCGACGCTGTTAGCCGCCGCTGAAAAGCTGTGCAAACTGTAATTATTTTACCGTCCAGGCCTGGGAGAATTGACGGTCGCTGAACATATCCAGCAGGCCGTTAATTTGCCGCAGGCGCAGGACTTCATCGCTGTCCATCCCTAGCTCTAATCCCATTTTCTCATCGGTCCAGCCGAGCTGGCTTAGCTCGCGCACAATCTCTGACATGGCGTTGATTTGATGGCGGCCTCTGGCGCGGTTGTGGCGAATGGTTGAGGCCATGCGCCCGGACACTTCATCGCTGTCGCATTGCAGAACGCTGACCGGCACGTAGCCCTTCAGCGTCTTTTTCAGGCTGCTTTTCGTTTTCGCCAGAAGATGACGATGGAAGCCGTCGACAATCTCATATTGGTGCTGTTTTTGCTCGTGTACCACGATTGGCTGGGTAAACCCATCGCTTTCAAGCGACTTCAGTAGCAGCTTTTTCTCCGGCGGGGCGACGTTGTTGGGGTTGTAATCGTTCGGTGCAATGTGTTCGTGTTTGATCCACAGCACGCAGTCGACGGGCTGATCCTTAAAGGGACTCTCATGGTGTAGCGCGAGTCTGAACCGATTAATAGCTTCAATGCGTTCCGCTTCTGACAGCGTTGTCAGCCAGGCAGTCATCTGTTCGATCATTTGTTGTTGCATAAAATCCCCCATTCCTGGCGCTTTTTCGCCATCCGTTGGTTGTAGCGCTGATAGTGCTGTGATTTTGTCGGGCTAAACGACAGCGTCCGACACCAGTAATCGTTGTTTAACAGAACTTTACAGATACGCCGCCACGAAGGAATGTCTTTCGAGCCGGTGTCGTTCTCTTGCGTATCAGGGATATCCTCCATGCCCTGTTTTTGATACCAGCGGAGATAGACCGCGATTTTATTGCTGTAATGCGTGGCGGTCAGGGGCGGCATGGTTTCCAGCAGAAACAGCGCATAGGATTTCCAGCTGTAGCCGTCGGGTTTCACCAGTTTTCGGTGCCCGTAGAAATGATTATCATGCCCGGCGTAAATCCCGCCGCAGTGCGCACCACTGACGCGGGCGCACATCTTAGCCCAGCGTTCGGGCTCAAGTACGTGATACAGCCACAGTCCCTGACGTTGTTCAGGGCCAAACGGTTCACAAATTCGCATGTAGCGCAGCGGGACGCCCGCCTGATACATCATGTTATACAGGGGGTTAAAGCTGAGGCCGCTACGCGAAAACCAGGTCCAGATATCCGCCGTTTTCCAGTCATAAAGCGGGTAGATGTACCAGGTGTGCCCGCGCGGAGCCATGCTGGTCCAGGGCATGTCATCGGCAAATCGCTGTTTGCGCTGGGAAGCGACGGTCAGAAAACGGGTGTAGGACTCATCCGCGCGGATGCCAATGGTCACCGCCGCGGGGCGTTTGTTTGAGAACCATTCGGCAAAGTCACGAACGAATTGCTCAAAAGACATGCCCAGCTGATAAAAGGAAAAGAATGCCGGATCGGTGATGGCATCTTTCGGCGGTTGGCGTACCCATGGGGTACCGGGTTCCCAGCAGCGCCATTCTGGGGTGAATTGCGTCAGGGCATTCGGGGTGGTCAGCGGGAGTGCAACCCAATAAAACGTCTCAATGACATCGGCATATTCGACGCGCATTTTTTCACAATGATCGATGGTACTGCTGAATTGTGCTTCCCAGTCGATAAATATTACGCTGAACTTTTTATGGTATTTGCGCGCTAACATTCCGGTTAAATGCAGCATAACGGTGGAATCTTTGCCGCCGGAAAAGGAGACGCAAATCCGTTCAAAATTATTGAGAGTCCATGTAATGCGTTCGGTACTCGCTTCCAGAACTGTATGTTCCAACGGGAGTTTGTAGATCGACATTGTATTGGCCTTGATTATTCCTTTCAGGGTATAAATAAAAAATATATAAATTACGGATGTAAGTAAACTAAATTGTCATTTCATAAATATTCATGGTGATTATTTATTGATGACTAATATATATAAATTGAATATAACTGATTGGGAATATCTCGTTAAATCATTGGGTAAAAGAAAGTTGGGCAAGACGAATTGCGGTGGAATGCCTTGCCCCTGTGTATTATTTGTCGCCCATCATCGCTTTTAGATTATCGGCGTCGGGCAAACCGACCACTTGCTGCAGTTCATTATCTGCGTTGAGATAATATATTGCCGGTGTTGCATTTGCACCTAATGAATCCATAAGTTTCTGGTTGGTGTTTAATATTTCCATTTGCGCCGGAGGAACAGACGCCGGCACATTTAACGGTAATTTCCCGCCCGATTGTTCGTAATCATGCCAGGTTTTCGCCGGATCCTTACTGGTGAGAATGGCTGCCGCCGTGGCCGGGCTATCCGGTCGAATGACCCCAACCATCAGCGTGCGAAGCTGCACTTTGCCCGACTCAACCCATGGCCGAGCCTGTTGCCAGAACTGTTTGCAGTACGGGCAGAACGGGTCGGCGAAAACGTAAATCACGCGCGGTGCTGATTTTTTGCCGTCGAGGATCCAGTGCGCTTTTTCCATTTGCGACCACAGCTCACGGCCCGCGGGGGCATAAATTTCCTTTTGAATCATCTGCTCGCTGACATTGGCTCCTTTTTCATCGTACATATAACCCGAAATGGCGTGCTTGCCGTCCGGCGTCACGTAAATGGTGACGCCCATATCCTGATATTTTCCGAGATAGCCTTTCATCCCGCCCGGCGCATCGAAGGATTTGATTATCGTAATGCCTTGTTTCTCTATCGCTTTTACCGGGGCTGGCAGCTCTTCGGCATTGGCCAGCATCGGTAATAACGTCAGAAGCAGGGTGAGTTTGCGCATGGTAACTCCTTGTAAAATAAGTTTATGGCCGCAGGTGAATGGTTCAGCCTATCACAACCATAGAGAAGACCAGAGGCGTGTGCAATTGCGCTTACAAAACCTGAATGGTCTAATCGGCCCGCTAATACGACCTTTATCTGGGTTTTATAGAGCGCAACGCACAGCCAGCTTGCTGGCACTGAATACCCTCCCAGGGCTTTTCAGGTAACGGGGCCACCTGAAAAGGTGGCCTTTTTACGTTCAGGGGCAACAATAAGTTTGTTAGCCAGCGCTTATTGATTTGATAAAGGAAACGCATTAGCCCGATGAGTGAAAGTTGGTTACCTTAGCTCTCAACGAAAACACGGAGGAAGTACAGATGTCTTTAATTAACACTAAAATCAAACCGTTCAAAAACCAGGCTTTCAAAAACGGCGAATTCGTAGAAGTCACTGAGAAAGACACCGAAGGTCGCTGGAGCGTGTTCTTCTTCTATCCGGCTGACTTCACCTTCGTCTGCCCGACCGAACTGGGCGATGTGGCTGACCATTACGAAGAGTTCCAGAAACTGGGCGTGGATATCTACTCTGTTTCTACCGATACCCACTTCACCCATAAAGCGTGGCACAGCAGCTCTGAAACTATCGCCAAAATCAAATACGCGATGATCGGCGACCCAACAGGTGCCCTGACCCGTAACTTCGAAAACATGCGTGAAGACGAAGGCCTGGCCGACCGCGGCACCTTCATCGTTGACCCGCAGGGCATTATTCAGGCTATCGAAGTGACCGCTGAAGGCATCGGCCGTGACGCGTCTGACCTGCTGCGTAAAGTGAAAGCGGCTCAGTACGTGGCTTCCCATCCTGGCGAAGTGTGCCCGGCTAAGTGGAAAGAAGGCGACGCGACTCTGGCTCCGTCCCTGGATCTCGTCGGCAAAATCTAAGCCGTCAATGCCCGGCGGCGCTGCGCTTGCCGGGCCTACTCATCACGTAAATTCACTGAATATCATGATGCAAGCTGCCCGAACCAGGCCGCTCGCATGATGATGTTTTAAGAGAGGGAAGAACGATGCTCGACACTAACATGAAAAACCAGCTCAAGGCCTACCTTGAGAAACTGACGAAACCTGTTGAGCTGATTGCCACGCTGGACGACAGCGCTAAATCGGCAGAAATCAAGGAACTGCTGGCGGAAATCGCCGAACTTTCACCGCAGGTGAGCTTTAAAGAAGACAACAGCCTGGCGGTACGTAAGCCATCGTTTTTGATTACTAACCCAGGATCCAACCAGGGGCCGCGCTTTGCGGGCTCTCCGCTGGGCCATGAGTTTACTTCTCTGGTGCTGGCACTGCTGTGGACCGGCGGTCATCCGTCGAAAGAAGCGCAGTCGCTGCTGGAGCAAATTCGCGATATCGATGGCGATTTTGAATTCGAAACCTATTACTCGCTCTCCTGCCACAACTGCCCGGACGTGGTGCAGGCGCTGAACCTGATGGCGGTGCTCAATCCGCGCATTAAGCACACCGCCATCGACGGCGGCGTGTTCCAGAACGAAATCACCGATCGCAACGTGATGGGCGTTCCGGCGGTCTTTGTTAACGGTCAAGAGTTTGGTCAGGGTCGCATGACGCTGACGGAAATCGTGGCCAAAGTGGACACCGGCGCGGAAAAACGTGCGGCAGAAGAGCTGAACAAACGCGATGTGTATGACGTGCTGATCGTCGGCTCCGGCCCGGCGGGTGCGGCGGCGGCGGTCTATTCTGCGCGCAAAGGCATTCGTACTGGCCTGATGGGTGAACGTTTCGGTGGTCAGGTTCTCGATACTGTGGATATCGAGAACTACATCTCGGTTCCTAAAACCGAAGGCCAGAAGCTGGCGGGCGCGCTCAAGCAGCACGTGTCCGACTATGACGTCGACGTGATTGATTCCCAGAGCGCCAGCAAGCTAACGCCAGCGGCCGTCGAAGGCGGTCTGCATCAGATTGAAACAGCCTCCGGCGCGGTGCTGAAAGCGCGTAGCGTGATCATTGCCACCGGCGCGAAATGGCGCAACATGAACGTCCCGGGCGAAGACCAGTATCGTACCAAGGGTGTGACCTATTGCCCGCACTGCGACGGCCCGCTGTTTAAAGGCAAACGCGTGGCGGTGATCGGCGGCGGTAACTCCGGTGTGGAAGCGGCCATTGACCTGGCGGGTATCGTCGAGCACGTGACCCTGCTGGAATTTGCCCCGGAAATGAAAGCCGACCAGGTCCTGCAGGATAAAGTGCGCAGCCTGAAAAATGTCGACATCATTCTTAACGCGCAGACCACCGAAGTGAAGGGTGACGGCAGCAAAGTGACCGGGATTGAGTATCGTGACCGCGTCAGCGGGGATACGCACCAGGTGGCGCTGTCCGGCATCTTCGTCCAGATTGGTCTGCTGCCGAACACCACCTGGCTGGAAGGCGCGATTGAGCGCAACCGCATGGGTGAGATCATCATTGATGCTAAATGCGAAACCAGCGTGAAGGGCGTGTTTGCGGCGGGCGACTGTACTACCGTGCCGTACAAACAAATCATTATTGCGACTGGCGAAGGCGCGAAAGCCTCACTCAGTTCGTTTGATTATCTGATTCGCACCAAGACTGCATAATACAAAAAAGTAAGACGACACCTGCAATGTGAAGAGGCTACCTTTCGGTAGCCTCTTTTTTGGTTCATCGCGCCTTACCGGGGAACGCTGCTTTTATCTTCATAAAAAAGTAGTCGTTATCCCGGTATCCGTATGCCATTCGTTTTATCAC